>JAYTIB010000687.1:0-3591 GCA_043732205.1 Schlesneria sp.
TGAACAACAAGTTTGTGTTTCAGTACGGGCCGCTCGATCAGGGGTTCTGGCCGGATGGGCTGTACACGGCTCCGACCGACGAGGCGCTCAAGTTCGACATCGAGCAGACGAAGGCCTACGGCTTCAACATGATCCGCAAGCATGTGAAGGTCGAGCCGGCGCGGTGGTACTACCACTGCGACAAGTTGGGGATGCTCGTCTGGCAGGACATGCCCAGCGGCGACCGGTTCATCGGGCCGAACGATCCCGACATCCAGCGTTCGCCCGAATCGACCGCGCAGTTCGAGAAGGAGTGGCTGGCCATCATCGACGCGCTCCGCAATTTCCCGAGCATCGTGATGTGGGTGCCATTCAACGAAGGCTGGGGCCAGTTCGACACGGCTCGCATTGTTGAGTTGACGAAGCAGCACGATCCAACGCGGCTGGTCAACAACGCCAGCGGCTGGTCGGACCGCAACGTCGGCGACGTGCATGACCTCCACGTCTACCCCGGCCCCGCGTCACCGAAGCCGACCGACACGCGCGCCGCGGTGCTCGGCGAATTCGGCGGCCTCGGCCTGCCGCTCGAAGGACACACGTGGAAGGGGAAGGAGAACTGGGGCTATCGCAGCTTCACCGATCAGCCGTCGCTGACCAACGCCTACTTCGACCTGATCGAGCAGCTCCACCCGCTGATCGGCTCGCCCGGTCTCTCCGCCGCCGTCTACACACAGACGACCGACGTCGAGACTGAAGTCAACGGCCTGATGACCTACGACCGCAAGGTGATGAAGATCCCGGTCGAGGCGGCCGCGAAGGCTCACCGCGCGCTGTACCTGCCGCCGCCGCAGACGAAGGTGCTCGTGGCGACCTCGCAGAAGGAAGCCCAGACGTGGAAGTTCACGCTCGACAAACCGGCCGACGGTTGGGAGAAGTCCGCGTTCGACGATGCCTCGTGGAAGAGCGGCCCCGGCGGCTTCGGTGAGAAGTCGACACCCGGCTCAGTCGTGCGGACCGAATGGAAGTCGAACGACCTCTGGCTGCGACGCACGTTCGAGTTGCCTGCGGTCCCCACCGGTGAGCTTCGTCTGCGGATGCATCACGACGAGGACACCGAGGTCCACATCAACGGCGTGCTGGCCGTGAAGGCGACCGGCTGGACGACCGACTACCGCTCGTTCCGCCTCACGAAGGAGGGAGCCGCGGCGCTCAAGGCCGGAGCCAACACGCTCGCCGTCCACTGCCTGCAACGCAGCGGCGGCCAGTACATCGACGTCGGGATCGTGGAGTTGGTCCCGACGCAGTAGATCGACAGCGCCGACCTGACAGTGGATGTGCAGTCAGACCCGTCTTTTTAGCCCGGAGGGCGAAAGATGGTAGCCCACGGCGCGAGCCGTGGGGATCGGCGGCAGGCACCATCAGCCCGGAGGGCGACACGTCATTGGAAGTCGAAGATTCATCGAAGTGTCGCCCTCCGGGCTCATGCTCATGCGGCATCTGCAACATTCAACCCACGGCTCGCGCCGTGGGCTACGATCTGCCGCCCTCCGGGCTGAAACACGGACTACGGCGATGCCACCGTCGGGGCTACATTCGTCAGCGGAGATGTCTGCCGTTCAAACGATGTCAAGGCCGGTTCCAATCCGCTGGTTACAGGATTCCCGCGCCCCAGTCGTCTCCCGATTCTTCGGCAGCGGCGGGGGGAACGTCGGACTCGGGCGGTGGTGGTGAAGCTGCTGTTGCGGGCGGCGGTGCAGCGGGCTCGGGTGGCGTTTCTGTGCTGGCGGTTTCTGTGGTCGGCTTGACGGAGTGATCGGAACCGGGACGGGGGCGGCGCGGGCCGGTTCGTTCGGGGGGGAGCGACGACGGGTGTGGCTGCAGCACCGGCATGTCGTCGATCCCGAATTCGGAGGAGCGAACGTCGTGCTCCGACGGATTCTGCACCGGCCGCGGCGCGACCGTCCGTTCCGCGACGATCTTCATGAAGGTTCCCCCCTCACGGCAGTTGCAGACCAGCGACGTGACATCGCCGACCAGCTTGCGTTCGTACCCGCAGGCCGGGCAACGCCAGGTTCGCCGGGTGTCATGACTGAGCTTGTAACCGGGGCCCTTCATGGGTGGCTTTCTTGGGGAGGCGGTGGAAAAAAGTCGTTCCAACGTCACCGCTCACCGGGCGGTGGCAAACGACACTGATTTCAGAGTCCGCGCGGCCCGCGGCTCCGCGTGCAATGGTTTTTTAGGGATCGAAGCCCAGCAAGTGTACTGAGAATTGATTGCCCTGATGTTTTGCAACAAATTCAAAACGGGCCTTTGCGGTTGACCATTTTCCGTCAACCGGAAGCCGGTGCACAAGGTGGTAGTTTCCGCCTTCAATGACGATCAGCTCTGGTTCGGCACTATGCCGAAATCCCGCTGTCGAACAAATCGTTTGGTCGCCAATGACCCGATTCAACTCAGATAGGAGCAAGCTTTTCGACCAGCGCTGATCGTTCGCGTCCAGTTGGCCGAGTGCAGATTGAAAGTCGCATGAGGCTACGGCCTCGAAAAAGTCGCGGGCAAATTCGATGAATGCCTTTCCTGGGCTATATCGCGTTCCGTAAATCATGAGGCCCTAACCAACACGTTCTGAATTCCGACTTCCGCCCTCGCCACTCATCACTCCCACATTTCCGCCGTGTGGTGGATCATGTTTTCTAGGCCGTACTCGGTGATTTCTCCGGCGAACGTTGGCGTGGCGCCGACGGGGGCCAGGTCGGCGATCAGGCGGCCCTGCGGTGTGCGGCCCTTGATGCGGGTGATGAACAGGTCGCGGAATGTGTAGTTGTTGTTTTCATCCATGCCGCAGGTTTCGGTGATGCGCGAGATCTTGCGCGAGCCGTCTTCGGAATAGCGGGCCAGTTGGACGACCAGATTGATGGCCGAGGCGACCTGGGCGCGGGCGACGTACACCGGCAGTTCGACCTCGGACATCAGCGACAGCGTTTCCAGGCGGATCATGGCGTCGCGCGGGGTGGTGGCGTGGACCGTCGTCAGGCTGCCGGCGTGGCCGCTGATCATCGACTGCACCATGTCGAGTGCCTCGCCGCTGCGGACTTCACCGACGATGATCCGGTCGGGGCGCATGCGCAGCGACGCCTTGAACAGGTCGCGGATCGACACCCCGCCGCGGCCCATCGCGTCGGGTTGCTGGACTTCCAAGTACAGCGTGTGCGGTTGGGCCAGCCGCAATTCGGAACTGTCTTCGATCACCACGATCCGCTCTTCGGCGGGGATCGCCGTCGAAACCGCGTTCAACAGCGATGTCTTACCGGTTCCGGTGCCGCCCGCGACGATGATGTTCTTCTTCAACCGCACGCAGATTTCGAGGAACTCTTTGGCCGATTCGGACATGCTCCCGAGGTGGATCAGGTCGTCCATGCCGAAGATGTCGCGGTTGAACTTGCGGATCGTCAGATAGATCCCGCGCCGCGCACTGGGGGGAAGGACGACATGCACGCGCGAACCGTTCGGCAGACGCGCATCCATGATCGGACGATCCTCGTCGATTTCACGGTTCACGAACTGGGCGACGTTGTGGATCGCCGAGAGCAGTGCGTCGTGACTGGGGAACGC
>JAYTIB010000688.1:0-9342 GCA_043732205.1 Schlesneria sp.
TGAGCGCCTACGGTTCGCGGAGCGAACCACGACAATCTGCGACAGTTATTTCCGCGCCGATCCTAAGGCGAGCGGCAGATGAATGTTTGTCCCCATACAAGCACGCGCATACAAGCACGACGCGCAAGCGAGTGTGCCTGGAAACTCACTCGCTTGCGCATCGTGCTTGTATCTTGCACATCGTGCTTGTCTGCCGATTCCTGCTGTTGACCCAAGAGCCGCCGCGACTTCGACAGACTTGGATGAACCGCCTTGCGGATTCCACCCAGAATCGTGACGCACACCCTGTGATGCATCATCCCGGGGCCGCTCGGTTGCTCGCTTGTGTCCGCGGTTGTTACTTTGTGCCCGCTTGAGTTGAGGTCGATCCCATTCTCTGGAGGAAGCAGCATGTGTTTGACACGGAGTCGGTTGGTTGCCACAGCGTGCCTGTTGGCCATGGCAGTGACGAGTTGGGCACAGGAAAAGCCCAATCCCAAGAAGGCGTTCTTGGATGAGAAAGAGGCCGGCGCGGACTTTCAAATTCAGGGCGAGTACGTCGGCAAGTTGGGCGACCAGTCGGTTGGTGTTCAGGTGATCGCCAAGGGGAATGGCAAGTTTGATGGAGTCGTGTATCCCGGCGGGTTGCCCGGTGCCGGCTGGGACGCGGAAAAGAAGGTCAAGCACAAGCTCAACGGTGAGACCAAGGACGGATCGACATCGCTGGCGGGCGGCGACTTCCAGGCCACCATCGCGACAGGCACTCTGACGTTGAAGCAGGGGCCGACGTCGGGAGAGTTGAAGCAGGTCAATCGCAAATCACCGACGCTCGACGCCCGTCCCCCTGAAGGAGCGGTTGTACTCTTCGACGGATCCAACGTCGATCAGTGGAATCCCGGCAAGGCCGAAGAGGGGAAGCTGATGGGCGTCGGCACCCGGACCAAGCAGAAGTTTGAGAACTACACGCTGCACCTGGAATTCCGCACCCCCTTCATGCCTTATGCCGGGGGACAGGGCCGTGGCAACAGCGGGATGTACCTGGGCGACCAATACGAGTGTCAGATCCTCGACTCGTTCGGCCTCGACGGTGCCGACAACGAATGCGGCGGCATCTACCAAAACGCCAAGCCCAAGGTGAACATGTGTCTGCCTCCCTTGAGCTGGCAGACGTACGACGTCGATTTCACCTGCGCCAAGTTCGACGCCGACGGCAAGGTCACGGCACCGGCCAAGGTGACCATCAAGCACAACGGCGTCGTCGTTCACGACAACCTGGAACTGAAGACAACCCCTGGCGGCAGCCAAAGCGACCAAAAACCCGGCGCGATCTTCCTGCAGGATCACGGCGATCCGGTCCGCTTCCGGAACATCTGGATCATGCCGAAGAAGTGATTCCGTTGTCGTGAAGTCATGAAGAAACTGAGGCAGCCCGACCACACCGGTTGGGCTGCCTTTCAATCGTCGCACCTGTACTACTAACGTTTTGAGTTTGCACGGCACGCGAAGAATGCCCGGATGTCGACACAGAATCCGGCCCGTTCCAGAAGACACGGTTGACAGAAAGATTGAGGACAGAAACATGACGCCAGACGAAGACCGGGATGGCAGTGTCATTTTTCTGTCCCCAATTTTTCTGTCTAAATCCTTTGGTTCCGGCCGTAGGCCGGGCTGGGGAATTCAAGATGCGACTGCCGCGTTCTCAGAGGAGAGCGTGGTTCGAGAATCGACAGGGAGGTGAACATGACCGGCCACGCTGAAGACTCATTGGTGCTTCACGAGCGGACGCTGGGTGAAGACGCGCACCGCATCTTGGCGTTCTTGGAACGGCAGGGGACGTTTCGGTTTCCCACCTTCGGCACGGGACTCTTCTCGGCGGCCGCTGGCACCGGGGGCGACTTCGAACTGACCGGCTATCGCTCGGTCTGGGTCCGCGACAACATCCACATCGCGCATGCCCATTTGATGTGGGGTGAACCGGCGAAGGCCGAGGCGGCGCTGAAGTCGCTGATGGCCTACTTCGTCAAGCACTGTCGCCGATTCACCGATGGCATTGAAGGTCGCGGCGACCCGTCAGACCCGATGCAACGGCCGCACATTCGTTTCGACGGCGACCAATTGTCGGAACTCGACGAGAAATGGTCGCACGCCCAGAACGATGCGCTCGGAGCGTTCCTGTGGTTGTACTGCCGAACCATTAAAGGCACGCCGACACCGGACGAATGGAGTCTGCTCGTCGAACTGGTCCACTATTTCAAGACCATCCGGTACTGGCAGGACGAAGACAGCGGACACTGGGAAGAGGTCCGCAAGGTCGCGGCATCCAGCATCGGCGTGGTCGTCGCCGGACTCAAGGAGTTTCGGCAGCACATGTTCACTGACGTTCGTTTTGGCGGACCGCCAACCGACTTCAGCTATCTGCGATCCGGTCGCTCCATCACCCTCAACGACGTCAATGACCTGATGGACGCCGGCGAACGCGCCCTCGAAGACATCCTGCCGGCGGAATGCATTCAGCCCGATCCGACCCGGCAGCGCCACTACGATTCGGCGCTGCTGTTCCTGATCTATCCCTACCAAGTCGTCAGTCCCGAAATGGCCGACCGCATTGTCTCGAGCGTCACCACTCATCTGATGGGCGACCACGGCATCCGCCGCTACATCGGTGATTCGTACTGGTGTGCCGATTACAAACAGAAGCTGGCGGCCGATCAGCGGACCGTCGACTTCAGCGACAACTTGGCAGACCGCGATCACCTGTTGGAACCGGGGCTGGAAGCCCAGTGGTGTTTGTTCGATCCGATCGTCTCCATCCATTACGGACTGCGGTTCCAACGGAGCGGCGAATCCGAAGACCGCCGGCGACAAGTTCATCACCTGCAACGGTCGCTCAACCAACTGACCAAACCGGGCTCGGCATTTGGAGCATACCGCTGCCCCGAGTCCTACTTCTGTGAACAGGGTCGGTATGTCCCCAACGACATCTGCCCGCTGCTGTGGACGCAGGCGAACCTGAAACTCGCGCTGCGGATGGCATCCCTGACTTATCCCAATCTGTATGGATTTTGTCCGACGTGATCTGCCGCCCGCGGCCCGGAATCCGCTTACAAGCACGCGGCGCAAGCGAGTGAGTTTTCAAACACACTCGCTTGCGCATCGTGCTTGTATGTGGGTAGAGTTTCATCTGCCGTTCGCCGAAGACACGGGCCGTCTCCTTCCGCAGACGACCCACCCCAACAGGACTTCCGTGTGATGCAACACCAGAGCCGATTGACTTCCCCGTTGCTCAGCGTCATTGCGCTGGCAATGGCTTGCGCAGCCGCCGCGGCGGCGGAGCCTCCGCCGTTGCAGTTTCAATTGCACAAGCCGGGTGACACCGCCGTCATCCAACAGGAGGCCGGACGCACCGTGATTGTCGTCACGAGCAAGTCGGGCATCGGCCAAATCACGCTGACATCCAAGGACGGACACTGGCCGAAGGACGTGACTCTGCGTCTGCACTATGCCGACGGGCATCCCTTTAAGACGCTGGAAGGCTTCGAGACCACGTCGTCCCGAATGCAGATCCGTTCGGCCAGCCGCGAGTCGGGCAAGTCTCCGTTCTTCCTGGCCGATGACGACGGCAAGTTTTCCCGCGATGACTTGAATCCCAGTGGCTGGCTGAAGCTGGAATTCAAGTCGCACGGTGACGACCTGGACGTGATCTTCCCCGCGCACTTGTGGCGCGACGAAAAGAAGCTGCACATCCAGTGGATCGATTTCTACCGCGTGTAGCAGTGAGCCGGCATCATCGCGATTCATTCCCGGTACTGCGTCTGGCCGAATCGAGCTCGTCGTCCGCGCTGGTGTCTGGCCATGACGGACGAAAAAACGCCGGTGATGCCATTCCCCGCGGTGTGACGATGAAAGTCTGACGGTCGCCGACCGTGTCATGGAGAGACTGCCGGCGTGTGAGAGACGGGAACTCGACGGAAGGACAGAAAGCCAATGGATCTGGCGTATTGGGGCTTTGGCCGCTGGCCGTTTGCGCGGCAGCGAACGGTGAATCATGCCAGCCTGGGGGCCTCGCACGAAGAGGCGTTGGCCCGGTTGCTGTTTCTCGTTGACGAATGTCGGCGTTGTGGCCTGCTGACCGGCGCGGCGGGGACCGGCAAGAGCTGCCTGTTTCGCCGGGTGAAGTCGTATGCCCAACGCCGGGGACGATTCTGCTTGAACATCGATGCCACCGGGGTCGGCGCGACGGAACTGGCCTGGCGGATCGCCGAACAGTTGCTGGCGGATTGCGAACCCCATGCGCCTCCGGCGCGCTGCTGGTCGCTCATTCAACAGCAGCTCGCCAACCAGACGTTGGTGGGCCAGCCCGTGGTCGCACTTGTCGATCAGATGGATCTCGCGGAAGACGGAGTCGCGGTGATTCTGCGCCGGTTGATGAATCTGGCCGAGTCATCGGGGACGCAACTGACGCTGCTGGTCGCCGCGCGAAGTTCGTTTTCGACTGCCGAACTTCGGGACGAGATCGAACTGTCGGTGGAGCTGACCGGATGGTCACTGGATGAAACGAGCCTCTTCGTCACGGACTCGTTGCGCACCGCGGGCGCGACGTCCGACATCTTCTCGCCCGAGTCAATCTCCGCGGTGCATGAGATCACTCGGGGGATTCCCGGCGACGTGGTCCGAGTCTGCGATCTGTCGCTGCTGGCCGCCATGAACGATGGTCGGACTGAGATCGATGCGGAGATCGTGGAAGCCGCCGTCGCGGAGCTTGATCCTCGTCGAATGCTCTTCGCGGATCGGAGTCCGGCGGCCCAGCGAGCATGACAGAGTGATGACAATCGTAGGACGGGCACTCTTGCCCGTCGGTTCGCCCAGGAAAAGACGTTGACTTGTCAGGAAACGACGGGCAAGAGTGCCCGTCCTACTTCCACAGGCTGAGTCGGCGGCCCGATTCCAGGATCGCCTGAGTCAAATCGAACACGGGCAGCGCCGCCGACGGCGGCGACAGTTCGGCGGCTCCGAGCAGGATCGAGTCCAGGAAACTGGCGACCGGCGTGGACTCGGGCTCATCGATCGGCTGACGAACCATCCGTCCCTCGCGCGCGATCCAGAATTCACCGTGGCGGATCATCAGGTCGGCCCGTTCGCAGTGGATGGCCAAGTCTTCACCGAGATACTGGGCGTGGCCGATGAAGTCGATCGTGGCCGTGACGCCACCGGTCAGCAAGGCCGACACGCTGCTGACGATTTCCACGTGACTGCCCCAGGTCTGGCAGCGCGCGAACGCCTCGCGCGGCTCCAGCCCGGTGATGTAGAACAGGGAATCGAGCTTGTGGCTTCCCGCGTCGGTGACGAAGCCGCCGGGGTTTTGTTGCGGGTCATCGCGCCACGTGCCGGCGATCGTCGGCTGCCAGTTCTCGACGTTGTGCGAAACGATCGCGCGGACGGCTCCCCAGCGTCCGGACCGGACTTCGCGGCGGATCGTTCGATACAGCGCCGTATGCCGACGTTGATATCCCAGCGAGAACACCCGTCCACTGCGGAGTCCCTCATCGGCCCGACGGATCAAGTCGAGGATTTCCGTTCGATTCGCTGCGAGCGGCTTTTCACACAACAGATGCCAGCCCCGATCCAGGCAGGCCCCGGCCTGCCGGTGATGTTCGCCCGTCGGCGTGCAGATGATGGCCGCGTCGACATCGTCGCGCGAAACGAGATCGTCCAGATCGTCGCAGACGCGCGCTTCAGGGCAGCACTGCTGTCGCAACGATTCGGCCGTCGCCCGGTGAGCGTCCAGCAGCGCGACGATCTCGCCGCGTCCATCCGCGTTCAGCAATTGACTGTGGTGCCGACCCATCCGGCCGCAGCCGAGAATCGCAAATCGAAGTCTTTTCATGGTTGTTGACAGTCCTCTGGAGTCGTGAACGGTGCGACCTGTCAGTCCCGACACTCGACTGTTACGATCAGTCCGGCGTGCGTCAACCGTGTGTTGTATGGTCATGTCGATGGGCGACTACTGTAGTCCCGCCGCTCCGCCGGCGGGACGTCCGGTCGGCGCGACGTCCGTCCACGAAGAGTCCGGGCGGCGGAGCGACCGGACTACAGTATCGGCCTCACAGTATCGTCACCGCAGATTGGGGAATGTTTGAATGCATGTGTTGCTGTTTGATATCGACGGGACGCTGATCGACGCGGGGGGAGCGGGGCAGGCGGCGATGGAGCAGGCGGTCGCACAACTGTTTGGCGAGACCCGGCCCGTGGACGGGATCCTCGCCGCCGGACGGACCGACCGCGCGATCGGTCGCGACTTGTTTGACTATTACTCGATCCCCGCCACCGATGACAACTGGACCCGGTATCTCAACACGTACATCTCGCTGCTGCCCGATTCGTTGCGCACCCGGCAAGGCTCCATCCTGCCCGGAGTGATGCCGTTGATCGAGCAATTGAGCAGTCACGACGACGTCTTTCTGGGATTACTGACGGGGAACTTCGCCGAGGGAGCCCGGTTGAAGCTGCAGCATTTCGGCCTGCATCATCACTTCCAAACGGGTGGGTTCGGTGACTTGCATCTGCATCGCGACGACGTCGCCCGCGACGCGCTGACCGCGGTGCGCGAACACCTGCCGGATGTCACCGCCGAACAGATCTGGGTGGTCGGGGACACTCCCGCCGACGTGCAATGCGGCCGGGCCATCGGTGCCAACGTCCTCGCCGTCGCCACGGGAAATTTCGGTTCCGATCAACTGGCCGCGCATCATCCCGACGTGTTGCTCAATGATCTAACGCTGGCATCAGAGTGGCTGTGTCGTTTGGGCTTGGAGTAGTGGGGGTGCGTAGCCCGAACGACACCGGGATGCAGATCCGAGAAGAACTGTTGTTCCGCTGGCATCCGCACTCTGCACTGATCACTGATCACTATTCCCCTTCACGCCGCGCGGTCTTGCGACTCCGCTCCCGACTTTCCCTGATCGGCGTACTGGCCCTGGAACGCGTCCTTGCTTTCGATGATGGATGTGGCGTCGAAACGTTTTCCGAAGTAGTGCTTCTGGGCCAGTTCGTCACTCAGCACCGTTTCCGCGTTGCCGCTGACCAGGATGCGGCCGGCGAAGACGATGTAGCTGCGGTCGGTGATCGCCAGTGTCTCGCGTTCCCGATGGTCCGTCAGCAGGATCGCAATCCCCCGGTTTCGCAGATCACCGATGATGTCCTGGATGCTGTGGATCGTCACGGGATCAATCCCGGTGAACGGTTCGTCCAGCAGGATCAAACGGGGATCGCTCGCCAGGCAGCGGGCGATTTCCAGGCGGCGGCGTTCCCCCCCCGACAACGTCCCCGCCGTCTGCGTACGCTTGTCGATCAATCCGAACATGTCGAGCAGTTCGTCGGCGCGGGCCATCCGGTCGCGATACAACTTGGGCTGGAATTCGAGTACCGCGTACAGGTTCTGTTCGACTGAAAGTTTGGCGAACACGCTGTCATTCTGCGGCAGGTATCCCATGCCACGCTGGGCCCGCTTGTACAGCGGCCAGTTGGTGACGTCGACATCGTTGAAGATCACCTGCCCGGCGGTCGGTTTGACCAGTCCGCAGGCCATGCTGAAGCTGGTCGACTTGCCCGCGCCGTTGGGGCCGAGCAACCCGACGATTTCGCCGGGCTCGACATGAAAGCTGACTCCGTCAACAGCCCGCTTGCCGGGGTATTGCTTCACCAGACCGGTGCATTGCAGCAGTGTCATTCGTCCTCCTTGACGATTCCCAGGGAATCACTAACCCGGATTATTCACCACGAAATGCACGAAACACACGAAAGGAAAACGGTGAGGCAGGTTCGTTGACGCGCCAGTCCGTGGACGGAGCGACACGACGCTTCTGGTGACCTGCGACGCATCCCTCTGCCTTTCGTGTATTTCGTGTATTTCGTGGTTCAGTCCTTGAATTATCCGACCTAACGGATGCGTTTCCAGCGCCACCATTGCGGATAGAACGGGATGGAGTACTCGGCGTATTTCGAAGCCTCCGCGCGTTCCTGCTCCGCAATTCGCTTTTGAAATTCGTCACGTTCGTCGCGCGGTACGGGGTGGTGCCCGATCGCTGTGTAGCCGCGGCCGCCATTGAGGAACGGCACACCGTGCGGCCAGTAAATGAAGAACGCCTTGCCGATCAGCGCCTGACGGTTGACGGCATGTCGGTTTGCGGCCTGACGGACCTGGTTCGGCCACAAGCGGCTGTCCTGGCTGCGCGGACTGTTGTCGCCCATCACGAAGAACTCGTCCGATCCCAGTTCGTGAAACTCGGCGGTGTTCCGGTCGGTCTCGTAAATGTCGCCCCATCGTTGGGGATTGCCCAAGGCGTCACGCAGACTCATGCCGTCGTCCACTTCGTGCGAGCCGGCGGCGAAATTCCCCGCGTCATTCGGCACACGTTCGGCCCGGTAGTAGATGTCGCGTTCGATCAGCAGGTCGGTCACACTGGCTGTCAGCCCCTGGGCCGCGAAGGCGGCGGGCCGGAGATCATCGTCCTGCGGACGGCGGTTGGGGGGAGCCGCGAATTCCGCCGTGGCAACGAGGCCGCTGCGCAACCAACCTTCGTTGACCCACAGGCACAGGCGATCGTCGACGTTGGCAAAGCGCAGCGTGTAAGTTCCCGGCCCCTTGATCGAAGTCTGCGCTGTTTTCAATTCGATCTCGGGAGCCGTCTTCGGATCGGCGGGCAGATCATCATTGCGGGTCAGGGTCGCCATTCCCGTCGTCACATCGATCCGGCATCGATAGCGGCGCACTCCCTCATTCAGTTCCAGGACGAAGCTGGCGTCCTTGCCCGAAACGGACGCAACCTTCAGCGTGCAACTCAACGTCAGGTCGCCAACCCAGTATCGGTCTTCTTCCAGACCCGGTGACCGTCCCCCGGTGTAGGTGTTGTACCCACAGAAATCGGTGACCAGTTGGGGACGGGGATTGAAGTTGGCTGGATTCTCATCCGTCGGTGGGGCTGCAGCCGCCCAGTCCGCGGTGGAAGGAACGAGGTGGTGGTAGCGGACTTCCTGCAGCGAGTCGGACGCGGTCACTTCGAAATGTCGCGACTTCGGATCGTGCTTCCATCCGCCGTCCGTTCCCACCGGCTGCCAAGACTCCGGCCAGCCCTTTTGGATCAACTCTTCCGGCGCATGGCGATCATCGTAGACAATCTGCTGCAACAACTTTTGTTTGTTCGGATCCCGTTTCCGCAGGATGCGGAACTCACCCGCGTCTCCGTGACGGGCGTGGACATCACCCCGTTCGATGCGGATCGTTTCACCCGGCAATCCGACCAGCCGCTTGATGTAATTCTTTTCCGTTTCCTCGGGATACCGAAAGACGATCACATCCCAGCGGTC
>JAYTIB010000689.1:0-9341 GCA_043732205.1 Schlesneria sp.
CGGACGAGGTATTCACGGGCGGCCTGGATCGTGATCGAATCGATCTGATTGTTCGGCCAGAGCACGACGGTGTCCGGGATCATTTCGTTCAGAAGACGCTGCCGGTCAGACAGGTCATCACCCGGGATCGGCGTGATCCCGGCATGCACGTAGATCTTCGCCCGCGGTTGGTTGAGGATGAACGGAAAGACATCCCACGTCGCGATCCCGGCCACGCGGCCTGCAAAGCCGGGACGTCCATTCAGGAATTCCAGGACCGTGACATTCGGGTTGGGGAACTTGCCGTTCGAGGCGATCCGTTCGTCATCGGGAAAGCCGCAGAACATTTCGCTGTAGCCGGGGTACGAGAACTTGTGCTTGTTCTGGATCTTCGCGGCGGCGTTCTTCGTCGCATCGCCGAAGATCTGCCCCTGTTTGGCAATGACCGTCCAGACAAACGGTAGCAGCGCTTCACGCCGTTCCTTTTCATCATCGCGCCAGAACCGCTGCGTGACCCCCGCGACATCGGCGACACCCGCGTCCTTGCTGATGTAGACCTGTTGTGCCCCGCCGAAGAATTCCTGCCAGCGGAAGCCGTCCCAGGTGATGTAGATCACGTTCCGGTCCGCAGGCGCGGGTTCCGCCGCCATCACTGCCGAACTCATTCCCATCAGCAGACCGACCGCGATCCCAACGATGATTCGAGAGCGCCGCATGAATTGATCTCCACGTCCAAGACAACGACCTTCGAGGCATTCGACATCGAAGGGCATTCTGGACAGCGGAGTCCGTTTGCTCAATGGTGCGGGCCGCTCGGCCACTCCCCTCCCCCTCATGAACTGTGCGCCTTTTACGTCCGCGAGTGGCCCACGAGACTCAATGATCTTTCTGCCTCTCTCTTTCTGTCTCCTTCTTCACATGCCGACAAAGCAGGGAGACAGAAAGAGAGAGGCAGAAAGATGAACACCAATGAAGTGCTGGTGAACTCTCGGAAGCAAAAGATGCACAGCGCCTCTACCGCTCACGGGCATGAATGAGATGTTTCGTTTAACCGCGTGGGCATCGCCCCGCGTGTTTTGAGCGTGAATCACAGTTCACGCGCGGGGCGATGCCCACGCGGTTAAACGACTCACCTTCGGCCGCGTGAGGCATAACCCTCTCTCCCGAAGACCGGGCGAGGGGACCGGACGAGGACCACCACTGAACGACTTGATTGCGGTCACGACACTTTCGGCACCACCGCCCGTCGCGGCAGCAGATGACTCAGCATGCCGAAGACGACCGCCGTGCAGCAGAGCGTGGCGAACCAGTCGCCGAACCGGACGTACAGACTGCGGCGCGGGTCGAGCGGCACGGTATGCACCAGCGCCGCGTTCAATTGCTTGTGCCAGGCGCCGGTCTGGGGATCGCGCGCCTTGGTACGCGGCGGAGCCGGTGCGTTCTTGCGAGCGTCTCCGTCGATGAACACGTCCGGGTCGAGGATCGCACCGTCGCCGTCGATGATCGCGCTGATCCCCGTGTTGACCGCCCGCACCAGTGGAGTCCGGCATTCGACCGCGCGGAAGGTTGACGCGATCAGATGCTGGTCGAGTTCACTCGATCCGTGAAACCAGCCGTCGTTGGTCAGGTTCACGAGCAGATCGACATGCTTGCCGGTCTCGTTGTCGGACCCGGCGGCCACCACGCCGCGGACCAGGTGCGGGACCGTGTCTTCAAAGCAGATGACCGGTGCCATGCGCCATTTGCCGTATTCGAACACGGCCGCCCCCTGCCCTTTGTCCAGTCCCCAGTCGCCGCGATACGGAGTGAAGCCGCCCAGCCACGGCAGCAACTCACGCAGCGGAATGTACTCGCCAAACGGAACGCGATGCATCTTGTCGTAACGTCCGGCGAGGCCGACGTCGGGTCGAATGAAAGCCGCCGAGTTGAATTGGTGGACTCGCGACGAGTCGGCCTTTGCCGCGTTGATGCCAATGATCAGCGCCGCACCGGTGCGCTGGCTCTCCATCGCGAGCATCTTGCGAACAGAATCGCTCCGCCAGGATTCAGGTTGGGCATACGGGGCGACTGTCCGCAGTTGGTCGTCGGTCATCCCTTGGGCCGCTTCCAACAGCGGCCACGGGAACATCGCCTCGGGCCAGACGATCACATCGGGCTGCTCGCGCACCGTCATCGCCATCAGACGCAGGTGAGTCATGAAGACGTCATCGCTGGATGGCGGTTGCACGCGCAACGACGCGAGGAAGTTGCCCTGGATCAACGCCACTCGCGGACCCGGCTGAAAATCCGCCTGAGCCCGGCGGACATAGCCGTAGACCAATGTCGAACCGAAGAGCAGCACCGTGGCTGAGACCTGGACCAGTTGACTCAGCGTCAGTCCGGAGGCGGTCACCGGCCCGGTCGCGGGATGAACCAGTCGGAAGCGGATCAGCCACGCATGCGGCACCAGCAGCGCCAGTGCCGCGGAACTCGCCGCGATCACAAAGCTCACGCCATACGCGCCGACCAGATCGCTGATCTGGATCAGCTCCAGCCAGCGATACTGCGAATGGGCCAGGTAGTACCACGAGAAGCCAGTCAACAGGTGAGCGCGGGCGAACTCCAATCCGGTCCAGACCACCGGCGCGGCCACGACCAGCGGGACCGACCAGCGATGCACGGCCACGCGCGAGACCCCGACGAAGATCACCGTGAACAATGCCAGGTAGACGGAGAGCGCTCCCCAGGCGATGTACATCGTCGGATCACCCAGCCGCATCCATTGCAGCGTCGCCAGTTGACCGACAAGGCTGGTGAAGTAGATGGCGGTGTACATCCAGCGGGTCCGGTGCTCCATCCGCACCAAGAGCAACAACGGCACGAGGGCAATCCACGCCAACGGACTGGCATTCACCGGAGTGAAGCTGCACCACAACAGGCCGGCCGACAACCACGACACGCACCACGAACCGAAGCTGCCGGTGCGATAGCGCCGCTCATCCTGGACCGAGCGGGCCGATTGAATGATGTCGCGCACCGATCGGCCTGATCGCCCGGTCCGCCCCGTCTGTCGTTTCTCGTCCGCCGTCATCGTCGCTCCGGACATGAATCCCGTCTCCTTCCGTGGAGAGTCGTTGCCGAGTCCACTCATCGAGCACGACGAACGTCCACGTCCGTCGCACGAAACACTGTCCCACGTGGCGTCCGATGTTAGTTCAAGCCGGAATCTATGGGAACGGCGGTTCCGGCCGAGGCGAAGCATGCGATGTACTGTAGTCCCGTCGCTCCGCCGACGGGACCGTGGCAGAGGTCGAGTCCGGACACATGGGGTGCTCGCCGCATGTCCCGTCGGCGGAGCGACGGGACTACGGTAGACGGCACGACGGTCGATTCGTCGCGGGGGACACCGCGTGGTCAGGGAACTACTTTGGTGGCGGCCAAAGGTCGCGCTGGATTTTCCGTGGTTGGCATCAATCAATCGGGCTGTCGGTCCGGAACCGTGTTCCCGGGTGCGACCGTCCGACCATAGTGACGCCGCAGCCTCTCGATGGTCGCATCGATCACGGCCGGCAGTTGGTCGCGGCCAAGTCGACCCGTTTCCACCAGGCACTCCGCCAGATCGTGCAGCATGGCGCGTGACAAGTGCGGGGCGAAGACCAGCATCAGCCGGCGTTCGATCAAGTCGTCGAGCGTGGTGACCCATTCGTGTTCGATCACCCAGCGGACAGTGCGGTGCGTCAGGGACGAATCGGCGATCGGTTGCCGCGGCATTGTGGCCACCTCCGTGAGGATCGACTTCGCTTGCATGCCATACAGCGGCCAGAGCGCGGTGGCCTCGTCGACGGTGGTGTCTGATTCCGTCGCCCATTGCCGCCCGAGCTCTGGCCATCGGGACGGATCGCGCGGGAAGTCTTCGCCGCCGATCAGCGTCCGCCGTGCGGTCGTCGCGATCCGCGGTTGGCCGAGTGTCATCAGGACGCGGTTCGCGATCTGTTCGGCGACCGAGCGGAACGTGGTCAGCTTTCCACCCACGAGCGTTACGACCGGGATGCCGTGCAGACGATGCTCGGCCAGCGAATGATCGCGCGAGATCGCCGCGTTGCTGGTGTCGGTCGTGCGGGGCAAGGGACGCACTCCGCTGTAATGGGATTCAATGTCGGCGCGGGTCAGCGTCAGGCCGAACACGGTCTCGACCACGTTCAGCAGGTACGCCAGTTCTTCATCGCTGGCGACCGCCTCCTCGGGTGGACCCGACCATCGCTCATCGGTCGTGCCGACCAGGATGGCATCGCCGAACGGCAGGACGAATGCCAGTCGACGGTCACCGGTCTCGGCATAGACCCCCTGATCACCGAGCAGCTCTTTCAGGCCGGGATGCCGCGTGACGAAGTGGCTTCCCTTCGTGCCGGCAAACAGCGGCGTGGTCCCGGCGTCGATCCCTTGGAGCGTCCAGTCTCCCCAGGCTCCACTGCAATTCACGATCAGTTCCGGTTGCAGCGTGATGGCCGGTGTTGATTCTGGCCCGGTGTTCGCGCCCGTGATCTGGATCGTGGAACCCTGCCAGCGAACCGTCGCGTGCGGCACAATTTGAAAGGCGAGACCCCGGGCTTTGGCGGTCTGTTCGGCATCAGTCAGCAGGGCGATGACACAACGCTCGGGGTAGGCCATTTGGGCGTCGGAGTAAGCGCACATCCAGCGGTACCGCGCGGCGTTCACGCGCGGAGGTCGCGACTCGAACGCCGTCGCTGATGATGATGCTGTTGCTGATGTCGTCGTTGCCGGCCGATCCACCGCAGCCGAAGTCGCCGCAGTCGTTGTCGAGTCGGCTTGCATATTGAAGTTCGTGACTCTCACGCCGCGGCTCTTTTGCAGACCGTCACCCAGTGAGAACAGGTCATACATCCACAGCCCGATACGGACGGGCCAGAAGCCGCGCGGAGCACGCCGCTCCGTCCGACCCATCAGCCGTCGGCCAACGCGCGTGCGCGCCAGTTTGAAGAAGCCGAGTGCGGATCGCAGCAGCCCCGACCAGCGGAACCGCGTCGGGACAAACAGCCGGAGCGGACGGACGAACTGCGGTGCCAGTTTCAGCAGCCGGCCCCGTTCGATCAGCGACTCGCGCACCAGACGGACATCGCCGTATTCGAGGTATCGCAGCCCGCCATGAATCAGCCGGGACGACTTCGAGGTCGCCCCGGTCGCCAGGTCGTTGGTGTCGACCAGCACCACGGGGATGTTGTTCAACACCAGTTCCCGCGCCACCGCCGCACCGTGAATCCCTCCGCCGAGGATCAGGACCGAACGGGGCAGGTCGTGGGCGGGCGCGGGGGAATGTTCGGCGGGCATCAGCGCGGGTTCTTCCGATGTGTCGTGCGATCCGTTTCGACGCTCGCAATCTCACCGACGCGAAGGATATGCTCCCAAACCGCGAAACGCAAAACGTCTGAGGCTTCAGTCGACGGCCTGTTGAAAAGCGTAGCTCGGACGCCTCGTCCGAGCGAATCCCAACTGCACGCTCACGGACGAGGCGTCCGTGCTACGTTTTTTCAACAGGCTCGAATGCCTGACGAGCCCCCCACGAAACGGTGAATTGCCATGCCCGAACGATCGACGATGTCTCCCGCGAACCGCTACGAAGATCCTCGCTCCGCTTGGTGGAATCCGTGGAACTGGCCGGCGGGGATCTGGGTGCTGCTGATCGGCGCGTTCCTGCTCGCGCTGCCATTCGGCATTCGCGCGGTGATGCTCGCCGGGATTCCGGAGATGGCGGAACCGTTTGACGTGGACGAGTTCGTCAAGTGGGACGTGCCCGCCGAAGAGGATGCCTTCACTCACTATCGTCAGGCTGCGGATCTGCAAGCAAGAATGGTGGCGGACTTCAAATCGCAAGGCGCGGAGATCGTGGAAGGGCCAGCGGACTTTGCCGTTGTACTGGAAAAGGGATGGTCCGCGGCGGACGAGCCGATGAAGAGGGGCGTATTGATATGGTTGGAACAGAATCGCGAGTCGCTCACCGTCTGGCGTCGCGGAACCGAGAAACCGCAGGGACGGAATCTGTCTCCCGCCGACGTGGCGATCGACACACTGCTGAACGTGATCCAAGAACAACGAATGTTTGTTCGGCTGGCAATGTTGGAGGAAGCCCGCCTAATCTCGGCAGGAGAATTGGAAGAGGCGCGACAGTGGGCTCGCGCCGCCTACCGCAGTGGTGGACATGTCAGTCACCGTGGCTGCTTGATCCAGGGGCTGGTCGGAGTCGCCATTCATGCGCCGTCGTGCGTTGGCCTGGCGCGGTGGGCGGAACAACCGGGCGTGACGTCCGAACAACTGCAACAGGCTCTCGCCGAGATCAAGTCCGACTACGGTCTGTATGAGTCGCGCTCCAACATCATGAAGGCTGAGTACCTGGCGATGCGCAACACGTTCACGTCGGCGAAGTGGGCGCAGATGATCGCTCCGATGGATCCCGGACAGGCGGGAGCGTCGGTCCCCATGAAGATGGGCTACTGGGTCATCGGGGAACCCGAATTAACCATGCGGGTCTTTCGTCAGATGCTGGCCAATCAGATCCAGGAAATCGACAAACCACTCTCAACGCGTCGTAAGACCGTGGGAGCCGGTGCAGCCATGTTGTTCGATCCGGATCCCACCGTGCCGCTGCTGCCGGGACAGCTCAACCCGGAGGGGATCGATCGGGGGATCAAGCGGTCGATCTTGATTCGCTTGCTGGCGCCGTCTCTCAAGTCGTACGACAACGCCATGCTGCGGCAGGAGGCGAAGCAGGCGGCGATCGAAGTTCTGCTGGCGGCCCAAGCCTATCGGCGCGACCACGGCGAATTCCCGGAAGACCTGTCACAGTTGGTGCCGAACTACCTGGCCGCGGTGCCGCTCGATCCGTGTGATCCTGCCGGAGGACCGCTTCGATACCGACGTGACGAGGCCGTGAAAGCCGTGGTGTGGAGCGTGGGCTACGATCGCACCGACGGGGGTGGCGACGTCGAGTCCGCGAACAGCCAGCCTGCGGACGTCGGCTTCGTGCTCAAGTCGGCCGAATGATGTGACGCGAGGAATAACATTTCCACGTTTAACCCCTATGCCAACGGCGTGGGAGCGGGAGCGGATGTGGGCGAACCCTTGATCGCGCGCACGCCGTTGGCGTGGCGGCTAAACGTCTCAAATGAGGCCGAGCAGAAATGGGAAACCCGACGACGACCGACGCTGCCCGCCACGAAGAGTCGCATCCGGCCTGGTGGAATCCGTGGCATTGGCCGGCCGGCATCTGGGTGCTGGTGATCGGACTGTTGCTGCTGATGCTCCCCTTCGGCATCCGCGCGGTGATGCTGGCGGGCGTTCCGGCGATGGCCGAACCGTTCGATGTGGACGAATTCGTCAAGTGGGACGTGCCGGCCGAAGACGATGCGTTCACGGAGTATCGGCAGGCGGCGGAACTTCTCAAACGCCTCGGTCCGGAATACCCCGCCGGATTCGATCCGGAGAAACTCGATGCCATCCTGACCAAGGGATGGGACGAAGTGGATGAGTCGATCAAGCAGTGGCTGGAGGCGCATCGAGAAGCACCTATCGTGTGGCGACGCGGGACGGAAAAGGGTCATGCCCTGAACCTGTCGCCGGAAAAACTCACGTACGACTCGGACATACCCAACGTTCAGGATCTGCGGCTGCTCGCGCGGTTGGCCGGGCTGGAATCGATTCGATGCCTTCACGAAGGGAGTCTGGATGAGGCTTGGCACTGGCTGCGCGCGGCCCACCGCAGCGGTGGGCATATCACTCATTGGGGTATCATGATCCAGGGTTTGTATGGGGCGGCGATTCACGCGACTTCGGCAGTCGGAATGTCCCGTTGGGCCGAGCAGCCCGCCGTGACAGCGGACCAATTGAAGCGGGCGCTGGTCGATGTGAGATCGGACTACGCCCTCTACGAATCCGAGTCGAACATGTTCAAGGCCGAATATCTCGGGGCCAGGAATACACTCTCGAATTCGAAATGGATCGACTTCGTGGACTTCGTGGGTTCTCCGGGCCTTTCGCAGTCTTCTGGTGTTCGTGCCGCGACGAAGATGGGCCTGTGGATCGTGGGCGAACCCGAATTGACATTGCGAATCTTTCGCCAGACCCTGGCCAACCAGATTCGTGAAGTTGACAAGCCGTTGGCATCGCGGCGCAAGCTGGTGGGTGTGGGGATTGCCATGTTGTTCGATCCCGATCCGTCGGTCCCCCTGCTCCCCGGCCAGCTTGATCCGGCCGCGATCGACCGGGCGATCAACCGTTCCTTCGTGGCGCGCCAACTCTTGCCGGCCATGAAGCAATTCGACAACGCGCTGCGGCGACAAGCGGCCAGACAGGCCGCGCTCGAAATCGTCCTCGCGGCGCAAGCTTATCGGCGCGATCACGGCGAATTCCCGGACAGCCTGCAGCGGCTGGTCCCCGACTATGTGAAGTCCGTCCCCGCTGATCCCTGCGACCCGTTGGGGGGACCAGTCCTCTATCGCCGCGATGACGTCATGAACGCCGTCGTCTGGAGTGTCGGTGAAGACGGAGTCGACGGCGGCGGTGATGTCGATGATTCGAAGACCCGCTCGTCGGATGTCGGCTTCCTGCTCAAGTGACGATGGCGGAACAGATTCATTTCCTGCGAATCACGCGAATCAGAAGTGGCAATTGGCGGAAAGGACCGTTGGGATTCGTTCCCGATTGTTCCCTACAACTAACGTCTTGATTTTGCGCGGCACGCGAAGAATGCCCCGATAGCGAAACAGAAATCCGCCCCGCTCAAGAAGACAAGGATGACAGAAAGATTGGGGACAGAAACATGACGGAAGGCGACGGTGACCGGGATGGGGGAGTCATTTTTCTGTCCCCAATGTTTCTGTCTAAATCCTTTGGTTCCGGCCGTAGGCCGGGCTGTGTGATTCCATGCGACGCTTCCTCACAGTGACTCCCTCGCTGACGCTGCGGGTTACTGTTTCAGGCCCGCCAGCAGGTCGACCGCTTCTTCGACCCAGCCGCTGTTCCAGACGTGCTTGCGTTTTGGGCCGTCGCGGTAAACGTGCGGGATCTTCCACTCGTCGAGTTGCCGGTGCGCGGTCTCGTGCTGGTCGCGGAAGTTGTCGTAGCCGGTCAACACCAGTCGCGCTGGTGACTCGGTCAGGGCCGTGCATTTCTTCAAGGCGGGGAGCAGGCGGTACGTTTCGAAGTGCTTCTGAGTCCCGAACACCTGGCCCGCTCCGTACTGATCGAAACGGGGCATGTCGACCGGCGCGTCCCACGCAGCGGCCCGGCCGAACAGATCGGGATGCCGCGCCAGCAAACTCCAAGCGCCCCAGCCGGACTTGCTGAAGCCGAGCAGCCACCGACCGTCCCGA
>JAYTIB010000690.1:0-9339 GCA_043732205.1 Schlesneria sp.
AGATTGCGAAAGAACTGCGTCGGCATCTTGTGGGGCTCGCCGATGGCTGTCAGATCATCAATGTGGCCGTTGGTGACGACGAGATCATCCCAGCCGTCGAGGTCCGCATCGAGAAACTGAGTCCCGAATCCAAGCACCGCGAAACTCGGATCGCGCAGCCGTGCGGTCCTTGTGACATCGGCGAACTGCCCGCGCGCGATCTGACGATAAAGGGTGTTGGATTCCTGATAGAAATTGGTGACGAACAGATCGGTCAGTCCGTCTCCGTCGGCATCTCCCGCCGCGACACCCATGCAGGCTTGCGACATCCCGTCGGCATCCAGTGCCACACCCGCGAGCAACGCACGCTCCTCAAATCGAATGGACTCCGGAGACGTGGTGCTGTTCACGAACAGGAAATTGGGAACCTCATCGTTGGCGACGAACAGGCTCAGTCGGCCGGTTCCATCCAGGTCCAGCGCCACGATCCCCAGTCCGTATCCGCCGGGAACGTCGATACCGGATTCGGACGTCACATCTCGGACACGTCCGTCCCCCTGGTTCAGCCAGACCCGGTCGGGTGCGGCATCGAACGCACGCGGTGAACAGGAGCGGATCACCCCCTGCTTCTCACAAATGCGCGTCAGCAGCGATTCGCCCGCGGCGTAATTGACGTCGTACAGATCCGGGAATCCATCGCCGTTCAGATCGGCCATCAGGCAACTGGTCGTCCAAAGTGATCCCGTGATTCCCGCGTCGTCGGTGATGTCGTCAAATGTGCCGTCGCCGTGGTTGAGATACAACCGGTTTCGGCCCAGGTTGGCGACATACAAGTCGGGGAAGCCATCGTTGTTGAAGTCTCCCACGGACACTCCCTGGCTGAAGTCGCGATCACCCAGCCGGGCCGGCACGGTGACATCCTCAAACCGCTCGGCCCCGCGATTTCGAAACAGTCGGTCCGTCAGTTCATCGGACGTTGGTGCAACGCCGCTCGGGTCCGTGTTCCCCTGAGTCAGGTACAGGTCGGGCCAACCATCCAGGTCATAGTCGATGACACCGACGCCACCGCCGGTCGTCTCGAAGATCCGCGCGCCGGGCGTGGTGTCATCCGCGGCGTTTTCGTAGCGGAAGTCGATGCCCATCGGCTGCGCGCGATCCACGAACCGGATGTCGGCGGGTGGCTGGATGGATGTCAACCGGGGTTGAGCCGGTGTGGATGAACTGGTCCACTCGGGCAGGGGAAAGCTCGCCAGATCCACCTGCCGCGACGGGTCGTGCGCGGGCGACGTCTGAAGCAGATCGGGATGCAATTGCGGTGAGACCTCGTACAGGATCTCCTGCGCCCAGATGAGGCCGGGGTCGATCGAGAGCGCGATGCTCGACCAGCTTGCCGCCTCCCACAGCCGTCCCAGTTGCCGCGTCAGCAACGCCGCCCGGCGCATTGATTCGAGGTGGTCACGATGATGAAACAGATCGTCGAGTGCCGTCGCCAGCCGTTGCAGCAATTCGGCCCGTTCGAGAAACGGTTCGGCCCGGGCCGCGTCGTTGAGTTCGATCAGCGACCGGCCGAGTTGATGGCAGGCGGCCCGGTGCCCGGGGTCGCGCCGCAATGCCTCCCAGAAGCAGCGCGTAGCGGTTTTCAATTGACCGTTTCGCTGGGCAAACTGGCCGCGCAGCATCCAGGCATCGGGGTGACGCTCCACCTCCGGCCGCAGGCTGGCAGACCAAGTCACGAACGGGGTGGAGTCGGCGTCCTCCAGCAGCAGTTGTCCCCAGCGTACGACCGATTCCGGCTCATCGGGACGTTGCGACAGCACCGCTTTCAGCAGCGGTCGGGCCTCATCCGGCCGGTTCAATGTGAGGGCCAGTCGCGCCGCGCCGAGCTTCGGCAGCGGATCGTCGGGCAGCATGCGCGCGGTCGCATCCAGCAGAGCCTTGTCTTCGATCTGCCGCTGGGAATTTCCCAGCAGCAGCAGGTGTTCGATGTCGGCCGCGCGATTCTTGACGAGATGCAGCAGGTGCGGTTGAGCCTCCCAGCGTCGTCCGGTGATGTTCAGCAGAAACGCCAGGCGGAAGTGCGCGAGAGTGTGCCGCGGATCGCGCGCGAGCAACTGCCGCAGTTGTGCCTCCGATTCGGAGACGCGACCGAGATGACACAGCATTTCGGCTTCACCAAAATCGGCCGAGGAAGCGACCGCTGGGGAAGTGCGCGGAACCCGCTGGTAGTATGCCAGGGCGTCGGCATAGCGGTTCGACTTGAGCGATGCCTCGGCCGCAACGAGCAGTGCCCACGGTGAGGGGTTCTTCGAGGCCGCGGCCCGGCACGCCAACTCCTCGGCTTTCCGGTGATCTCCGCGCGCGAGCGTCAACCGGGCCTCGTCGAGCAACGCCTCGGATGTGGGAGGTGGCGTCCGAAAGACAAACGCCGCGCCGGCACCAATGGCGATGACGGTCATCGCCACAGCGGCACAGACAAGGCGAGTTCTCAACAACATGTGGAGTGGGTCCGGGGGCATGTCGGTGTGAATGGGCGAGCGGTCGACAAAAGCTTACCCACCTACAAGCACGATGCGCAAGCGAGTGTGTCCGACAACTCACTCACTCGCTTGCGCTGCGTGCTTGTAGGCCACTTCCTGCCGCTCGCCTTAGCGCCCCACATGGTTCAGCGGGGGACGGCGGTGAAACGCGAAAGCCCGGTCAGTCAACCGGGCTTTCGAAGGACGACGAGTGCCTCGGCTGTCAAAACTCTTTGACAACTTCGCCACCGGCGATGGTTCCGATCGCACCCCAGACACCAAAGCTGGCTGGTGAACCGGCTCCATAGTTGCCGGCATCAATGTTGTTGCTGACAAACCGCACCGAGCCGTCTCCCATCAGAACATTCACGCCACCCGTGTGATAACTGGTGGGGGTGTGAATTCCCCACCCGTTGCTCGGATTGTCTCCACTATTCACGCACGAGGGACTGTTCGGAGGCAGCACGGTGGTCACGGCGGACCAGTGTGCGTGACCAAACGGCCACAAGGAACCCTGGCCCCACGAGCTGACATTCGTGCCGGTCGAGTACGTCTGATTGGGGCCCAGCAGCGCCTTGCAAAGAGTGGGATTGGTGTCGATGCCGCCGATCCCATAGGCCGCGTTGCCGATGATCGACCGACTGTTTTGGACTCCCCCGCCTCGCTCCGAGATGGCAATGGTGTTGCTCGAGCCGTCAGTACAGTCCCGCAGACCCTTGTAGCCCTTTTGGCTGAACTGGAACAACCCGTTCGTCGCGCCGGCGTAGTTGTCGTTGATCGTCGTGCCGACACAGAAATGATAGTTCTTGGCGGCCACGCTGTTTTGCAGTGTTGCCGGCAGCGAGGACGGACAGAGGAGGACCGACAACTGAGTGTTCCACGGCTTGAAGTTGCCGTCCCAGCAGACGGGGACCGTGTTGTTCTGCGGAATCATGTTGTAACTGGGCGCCTGGTCCATGTAGGGCAGCAGACGCACGAAGCCGCATTGATCCCCGCCGCGACCGGCACCGTCATTGGGTCCACCACGCAGATCGCAGAACATGCCGAAGACGTCGTGGTAATTGTGCAATGCCAATCCGAGTTGCTTCAGGTTGTTCTTGCACTGGGTTCGCCGGGCCGCTTCGCGCGCCTGTTGGACGGCGGGCAGCAGCAGTGCGATCAGGACGGCGATGATCGCAATCACCACCAGCAGTTCGATCAGCGTAAACCCACTTCGTCTGCGAATGCGTCCGAGGAAACTCATGACATGCCCTTTGAAAATGGAACAGGGTGAGAAATGAAGCCGCGAGAATGGCGGCGCGTGCGTTGACGGTGAACAACACGAATCGAACAACAGTGACAATCGTCAGAGGACGTTACAAACCTTGCGACAAACAGTCAAACAGAATCTGATGGCATCGATTGGCCGAACCCTCGTGAGTTCGACAACAAGGTCCAAGGCACCGAGATCGCATGGTCGCTTCCGCCAGCGATTGAATTTCGAGTCAATCGTGGGACGCCGACTCTTCACGAGAAGACGAGAGAGTACCGGGCTCAACCACGGAGCATACTGGGCTTTGCAGCCCTTTCTGCCGCTGATATCTTCCCCCACCCCGAGCCCCGGCAGGCTGTTGGGGGCAGTGCCAATTGCAAAGGAATGAAATGGCAGACGTCGCGTGCGCATCCAGTTGGGGGGCGGTCGGTTCATCGACTCAGACTCAGAACGAGCCCGATATTCTGCTGGAAACAGTCTGCTGTCCGGGTTGTTTGGGGAGTGATTTCGAACCGATCCTGACTGCCGGTGATCATCTCACGCGGTTGGGCGGCGAGTTCTCACTGGTCCGCTGCACGGCGTGCGACCTGACGATCACGAACCCCCGTCCGGTGATGGAATCGCTCGGCTACTTCTATCCGAAGGAGTACTCGCCGTACGAAGCGGACGAAGTCCACCGCCCGAGTTGGTGGCTCAGGCTGCTCGAACGATCCGCCCTGCGATGCCAGTATGGCTACCCGCAACAGCCGGTCGGTTGGCTGACGCGGTTGCTGAGCCGCCTGGCCATGCAACGGTTCAACAGTCGACGAAAGCGGCACGAGTGGTTTCCGTATCGCGACGGTGGGAAGCTGCTCGATGTCGGCTGCGGCGGCGGAGTGTTCCTCGAACGGATGCGCGACTTTGGTTGGGATGTCTGCGGCTTGGAACTGGCGGCCGACGTGGCCCGGCGTGTCGAGCAGCGCACAGGGATCACGGTTCACGTCGGCACGCTGCCCCACGGGGATTTTCCGCCGGACAGTTTCGACGCTGTCACCCTGTGGCACGTGCTCGAACACGTGCCGAATCCGCGCGAGCTGTTGGCGTCGGCCGCCGACTTGTTGCGTCCCAACGGACTGCTCGTCATCGAAGTTCCCAACATCGACAGCCGGACATTCGCCGAGTTTGGCCCGCACTGGTATGGACTGGAACTTCCCCGCCACTTCCAGCATTTCAACCCGAAGACACTCGCGGGCATGCTGCCCGACGGAGTCTTTCGCAACGTCGAGGTCCAACAAATCGGCATGCGGTCGTGGATCAAGCGAACGGTCGAGCGCGCCGTGGATGCGGGAAGCACGAAGCACGCCGGATGGCTGAAGCAGGGCAAGGCGTTCTGGACCGACAAGGCCAACGAGACTGAGGCACTGAATCAGGCCGATGGGATTCGACTGGTGGCGGAGCGCATCTGATGGACCAATCGAAACCGGGCCGCGTCGGGATTGTGATTGTCAACTGGAACAGCGGTCCCTTGTTGCGACTCTGTCTGGAATCGATGTCGGCCTGCGATCAATCGGACCGCATCACACAGGTTGTCGTGGTCGACAACGATTCGCACGATGGTTCGTGCGACGACTTGCCGCAGTCCACAATCCCGGTCTGCGTGATCCGCAATGACACCAATCGGGGATTCGCCGCCGCCTGCAACCAGGGGGCCGCCGAGTGCCGGGCCGAGTACCTGTTGTTCCTCAATCCCGATGCGGAACTGCTCGCGAATTCGCTGAGCGGACCGCTCGACTATCTGGATGATCCCCGCCACCAGGACGTCGGAATCTGCGGCATTCAACTGCTCGACGAACGCGGCCGTGTCGCCCGTTCGTGTTCGCGATTGCCGACCTGCCACAGCTTGGTGACGATGGCGCTGCGACTGCACGGGCTCTCGCGACGGTTGTTTCCCCCGCACTTCATGAAGGAGTGGGATCACGCCGAGACGCGGGTCGTCGACCAGGTGATCGGTGCGTTCTTTCTCGTTCGGAGTTCGCTCTTCGCACAGCTCGGCGGCTTTGACGAGCGGTTCTTCGTCTACTTCGAGGAAGTCGACTTCTGCGAGCGGACCCGGCAATTGGGCCTGCAGACGGTGTTCCTGGCATCCGCCCAGGCCCGCCACGTCGGCGGCGGATGCTCGAACCAGGTGCGCGGACGAGCCCTGTTCTATTCGCTCCGCAGCCGGATCGCATACGCGGAAAAGCACTTCACACGCTGGCAGTCGAATCTCGTGCTCGCCGCGACGTTGCTGTGCGAACCGGTCCTCCGCATCGGATTCGCCGCGCTCAAGCTGAAGTGGAAGAACATCGGCCCGCTGATCCACGGATTCGGCAAACTGTGGCAGAGCCGCTTCACGTCGACCACAACAATTACGTCAACCACATCAAGCAATCCAACGCGCGGCCCGCTTCCGCAGATCCCCGCCCCGCACTTCGACCGGAATGTGAAAGCCGACGGCGAAGAACTGAGTCATTCGCGGGTCCGGCCGTAGACCTATAGCGCGGCCCTGACAGTGGAGTGTGGGTCATACCTCACACGGCCGAAGGTGAGTCGTTTAAACGCGTGGGCCTCGCCCCGCGCGTGAGCGGTGATTCACGCTCAAGACACGCGGGGCGATGCCCACGCGGTTAAACGAAAACATTTCATTCATGCCCACGAGCAGTATCGTTCAATCTTCTTAGCCCGGAGGGCGGCGGATGGTAGCCCACGGCGCGAGCCGTGGGGGATCGGCGGCAGGCTCCCCAGCCCGGAGGGCGACACATCGAAGGGCGCGGAAGGTTCATCGAAGTATCGCCCTCCGGGCTGATGCGGCCTCTGCGCCATTCAACCCACGGCTCGCGCCGTGGGCTACCATCCGACGCCCTCCGGGCTGAAGAGCTGTCGTCAGCCCGTCACGCCGCCCATCGATCGCGTGACGGTTGCACGAGCGTCTCGCCGAACGACTGATAGAACGCCGGGTCCCGGACCCACGCCGACTCGTCATCCATCAGGTCATGCACGGCGGGCGTCACCGACGTGGTCCCGAACCTCGCCGCGGTGATTCGCAGCGTGCCGCCGTGAGTCTTCAGCCGTTCGGCATCGACGATTTCCAGACCGTGCTGTCCGAACAGTTGGGTGAGTGACGTCAGCGAGAAGTAACACAGTTCGTCGCAGCCCGGCGTGTTGAATCCGACGTGATCCGCCAAGTCCCGGAGATATGGCACCTCGACCACCGCGATCCCCTCGGGCTTGAGCAACGTCGCAAACCCGGAGACGACTCCGTTGAGATCCTCGACGTGCGCGAATGTGCTGGTGGCGTGAATCACATCGGCGCGACTGTTCGTTCGAACGAGCTCCAGCGCCAGTTCGTGTCCGAACGGATCGCTGATCATGCGCACGCCCGAGTGCGACTCGGCAACCCGAGAAGTGTTTCGCGCCGGTCCAATCCCGATGACCGGAATGCCGGCCTGGTGATACCACTGCAACAGGCCCGTGTCTCCGCCGGCAATCTCAACGACGAGGCTGTCGAGCCCCAGTTGACGTGTTTCGACAAGGCGATCCGCCAGCGCGGGACTCTCCTCGTTCTTCCCGCGGCCCATTGAGGGAGCGTGGTCGAATTGTCCGCCGTTCGTGACCGCTTCCGTCCATTGCACGAGCGAACAAGTCGGACACCACGCCAGTTCAATCGGCCACGCCGATTCGCGCACGACCGGTTCCGCGTCATGCGACAGGACCGGGTTCAAACCGAGTTGGCTGCAAACCCGGCAGGGGACTTGGAGCTGGTTGACGTGACATTCGATTGCCGAAAGTTCCCATGACATGCGATCGTTCTCCCAAGGCCGTCGTCGACCAAAAATGGTTTGAGACCCGTTGTCCGCCGCGATTCACACCCCGTCCCACGAGGGTGTGCTTGAGAACAATGCCGATGCCGTGTGACAGTGGATGTCATGCCGCCGCGTCCCAACTTCACCGGTGACGGCGTGCATCATCCGCTCCGTTCGAATCTACTCCGGAGACCATGAAACCGAACCGGTTCGACCCTGAACCGGCGGTGCCACCCGAGTGGCGGAGTCTCGACACTCGTGGTCGAGGCGGCTTCATCCTGGAACTCGCGCGGGAATATATCGGTGGTTCCCCGGTGTGACAAGATCGGCCTGGCGCATCGTGAAACGAGCGTTGTCCGCTCGACGGCGCTTCGACACCACCACAGCGTTTTTTCATTCGCGCTCCCTTTGATTCGCGCGGAAAATGATTTGGTCCGCGCGAATCAAAGCGAGCGCGAATGGGAAGGGCGGTCGAATGGGAGGCGAGCGGACACCTCCCGCGCTGCGACGCAACGGGCAACTCTCGGAGACTGATCATGCGCCACCGCGTGCGACATCCGCAGATTCTCCTCTTGCCCGTTTTCAAGACCCGTATCACAATCCGCCACGCGATGCCGCGAGGAGCGCTTCAAGGAGAAGCGAGGACGGCGTCGGCAAAGGAGTTGCACAAGCATGGCTGACACGGACGTCCCCGCCCGCGATGAGTATCTGGAGTTGCTCAAGAAGTGCCTGACGGCCTCGCTCTACGACGAGAGCGCCTGGCGGGTCGAGGACGGATACCGGTCGGGGCGCAGCGGCCTGTGGTATCGCCTGCGGCTGGCGTTCTATCGGATGCTCGCGCGGCGCGGTTACAAGGTCGTCAAGACCAAGCCGTTCGACGCCGAGAAACGCCGCGAAGGGGCCGACTGGCCGATGTTCGGTTACAGCATGGTCGGCATCAAACGGCTCGACAACCTGGAAGCCTGTGTGCGAACCCTGCTGGCCGAGAAAGTCCCCGGCGACCTGCTCGAGACCGGCGTGTGGCGCGGAGGGGCCTGCCTGTTCATGAAGGCGGTGTTGAACCGGTTTGGAGACACGTCGCGCACCGTCTGGCTGGCCGACTCATTCCAAGGACTGCCAAAGCCCAAGGCCGAGGCCGACAAAGAAAAACGCGGATACGACCTCGCTGATTGCGACTTCATGAAAGTGTCGCTGGAGCAAGTCCAAGAGAACTTTCAGCGGTTTGATTTGCTCGATGATCGCGTCCGCTTCCTGAAGGGCTGGTTCTGCGACACGCTCCCCACCGCCCCGATTCAACAACTCGCCCTGCTGCGTCTGGACGGCGATTTGTACGACTCCACGCGCGACGCGCTGCAGGCCATGTACCACCGGGTGGCACCGGGAGGATTCGTGATCGTCGACGACTATGGAACCTGGAACGGTTGCCGCGTCGCGGTCGAAGAGTTTCGCCGCGAGCACGGCATCGATGCGGAGATCTCATCCATCGACCACACGGGTGTGTTTTGGCGTGTGCCCAAGCGCGAGCAACAGCGCGCGGCGGCTTGAACCAAGTGCATTGTCATGGCTTGGTTTTCAGGTTGTAGCCACGCTCGCCAAGAGCGTGGGGAATCGAAGATCGAGCCACCGTCGACCAGTGTCTCAATCAGCCGGAACGCGCTAGCGTCCGGTTGTTCCAGCGTCAAAACAGGGCATGGTTCAATTCCGGTTGTAATGGAGTATCAACCTTGCCCGCGCGTCCCGTCGGCGGAGCGACGGGACTACTGTAGTCCCG
>JAYTIB010000691.1:0-3587 GCA_043732205.1 Schlesneria sp.
CTCAATCTCACGGCCACGTCGAAGCTCCGTGACCGTGGCACCCAACAACCCAAACTCATTGAGGCTGGTCAATCCCTGGGATTGATCGTTCCTGACCCGACCCCTCAACCCCCTGTCGCTTATACACAACTTTAACGGCGACGCAGTTTCCACGGCATGAGATTTGCGCCAGGGCTGGAGGCCGGATTGATCTGCCAAACCAGCCTGGAGCGAGCTGATCTGCGAAGGGATTGTCGAGGAGTTGCAGGGGATTGATTTGGGTGACCAGCGTTTGAATCGGCGTAGTCAGTTGGTCATGGAAGCGCTCGCGGCCAACCCGGAGGCCAGCCTCAACGCGGCTGGCGACGGGTGGAGTGACACGCTGGCGGCAGATCGGTTGTTCAACAACCCCGCCGTCACGCCGGAGCAGATTCTGCAGCCGCATCTCGAGGCGACGCAGCGGCGGATGCGCGAGCAGCCGGTCGTGTTGATCGTGCAGGATACGACGGAACTCGACTTCACCAAGCCTCCCACCGACGACGCGCGGTGCCTCAACACCGAGAAATGTTTGGGTCTGTATGAGCAGGTCCATTTGGCGGTCACGCCCGACAAATTGTGTCTGGGTGTGGTTGGCTCGGAATTCTTTGATCGCGCGCCGGAGAGTCTCGGCAAGGCCGGCGAACGTCGCACGCTGCCCATCGAAGAGCAGGAGAGTTTTCGCTGGCTCAAGGGGTCTCGGCTGGCCTGCCAGTTGGCGGCGGAATGTCCACAAACACAGATCGTCAGCATCGCGGATCGCGAGGCGGACATCTACGACATCTTTATAGAAGCTCAACAGCAAACCGGCCCGCGCGCCGACTATATCATTCGCGCGAAGGAGGATCGCTGCACGCTGGAACGCGATCTCTCCGCAGGTCCGGCGGCGTATATCAAAGTGCGTGACGAGGTGAGCGGCTCAAAGCTGCGCACGATGCGGACCATCGAACTCAGTCAGACGCCGAAGCGTGCCGCTCGTCAGGCGCACTTGGAAATTCGCGCGATCACGGTGACGGTCAAGCCGCCCCAGGCGCGAGCTCATCTGCCGTCGGTGACTCACAACGTGGTGTTGGTCGAAGACGTCGGCGGCCCCGGCGATGGGACGGATGTGTCGTGGCTGCTGCTCACCACGCTGCCGATCGAGACGCTCGACGAGATCCTGCGGGTCATCGACTATTACGTCGCACGCTGGACGGTGGAGATATATTTCCGCACGCTAAAAACCGACTGCCGCGTGGAAGACATCCCACTGGAAACCAATCACCGTCTCCAGAACTGTTTGGCGTTCTATAAGATCATCGCGTGGCGCATATTGTTTTTGACGTATCTGAACAGAACGTGCCCCAAGCTCACTTGCACCGCCGTGTTTGCCGAGAGCGAATGGAAATCCGTCTGGCGCGTCGTGAAGAAGAAACCCCTCCCCCAGCAACCGCCCGTGCTGTCGGACTTCCTGCGACTCCTGACCCAACTGAGCGGCGACAACAACCGAGCCACCAAAACCCCACCCGGCCCCCAACCCCCCCTGGATCGGCCTCCGCAGAATGACCGACTTCGCCACCGCCTGGCTCGCCTTCGGTCCGCAAAACTAATCGCGTTGTGTATAAACGACAGACCCCTTTGGTCCGGACGAACACGTCGATGACGGCTGCGAATGGACGTAGTCCGGACCAAGGGGTCCGGATTACGTCACCACGCTTCTGGAAGTTATTGCGTTCACGTTCCTCAAAACGAAACAGGCTTCGTGTTCGTGAACGCGAAGCCTGTTTCAGACTCAGATTGCCCTGGCCCGGTCGTGCTGTTCGGAGTTCCGAACGCAGGCGAACTCAGTTAGTCACGGTAGTCAACGTACACTCTCCCGCGGGCCGATGTGACGGTGATTTCATACTTGCCGTAGTCGTAACAGACCCTGTTACCGCAGCGTGTCACCTTGACGCACGGGCAGCCGCACTGGGGGACGCAGATCTGGACGTTGACGCAGGGCGTCGGGCAGCAGGCAGTCTTGCAGGCACAGGGATCAGGGATCTGCACGATGATCGGCTGGGCACAGGGGGCGATGTTTCGCTCGGCCCGATACCGCACGTTCTGATAGACCTCAACCGTGGCGGGCATCACCGGGAGTCCGGTGACCGGACCGCTGTACTGCAATTCGGGCACCGTTGACAGCGGCGCTGGCATCGGCAGATCAACTTGGTTTAACAGCGTCGGGGTGTTCTGCAACAGGCTGATCAGGCGGACGGGACGTGGTTCCGCTCCATTCGACGCGGTGGCCATGACGGCCATTCCCAACAGGGCACAAGCAACTAACTTTCTCATCGTCATTCTCCTTCAAAGAGGCGGTCGCATTCACGTCAATGTGAGATGCTGCCAACCACACTTCCAATTTCCAGAAGCCGTCTTGGCTGACCTCCCTAGTCAACCACCTCGGCCTCACAGTGAACATAGGTCACGAGTCATCATTGTCAGGGAGCGGTTCGGCACTTCTTGTCAAAACTCATTCGTTCCCGTTCCGCACTTGGTGGGTACGAATAATAGGTAGACCTTGCCGAGACAAGGCTTGGGCGGAAAATTCCTCCCAGTCTTCCCAGAGTTGACGGAAGTTGATGCGTGGGAAGCGGCTGATTCGTCGTCTGCTTGACTGCTGCGATGGCCCTTCCCCACCAAGGTCATTGCAGACCTGAGCCGACGAAACCATAATCCCGAGCGTCCCGACAGTCGCCAGAAAACGTTCGTCACCCCACTTTTCTGGAAGAGACTTCCGTTCAAATCGAAGGAGACACGGAGATGTTGAGTTTCGGAAACAACGGTCGTTGCCAAGCGGCATCACGAACAACAACCGGCCCGCTGCTCGTCGCCGGGTTGATGCTGGCCTCGGTGATCGCTGGCTGCGGAGGCAAGCCTGCCGCGCCGGCCGCTGCTGAAAAGGAAACTCCCCCACAGAAGACGGCTGCCAAACCGAAGGAGCCGAGCCGCGCAACTGACGACGGCGCGATGGCCTCGAAGTCTTCATCGAGCAGCGGCGTACGAAAGAGCAGTCGCGGCATTCCTTATGACGCCTTCTTCGACGATCCCTTGGGTGAGGCCAACAACGCGGCGGTTGTTCCTAACGCGGTGGCGGTCGTCAAGCCCGACGCGAACACAGGTGAACCTGCCGCCAAACCGGTGGGCGATGCCGCGAAACCCGTTGCGAGCGGAGGCGGTATTGCGTGGGCCGACTTCATTTCGATCGACATCTTGCAAGATGAAACGAAGAAGGTGCGGAACGATCTCGCGTCGGCGATGAAGGGTCCGGGGGACTTCAACAAGAAGTGCAAGGAAATTGGTTGGGACGCCGCCTTGTTGGCCGGTCTCGCCGGGATCGCGATCGAACACAGCGAAGCGGCCAGTTGGAAGGCGAATGCCCACTACATTCGTGACTTCAGCTCCGAGCTTTCCAATGCCGCCGTCGAACCCCGCAAGGAGTACTACGACAAGTCAAAGGTGGCCTACGAAAAGTTGGCGGCCGTGTTCAGTGGCTCCATCCCGGCCGATGCGGGGGATGTTCCCGCGAAGCGTCCGTTCCACGAGTCGGCCGA
>JAYTIB010000692.1:0-3587 GCA_043732205.1 Schlesneria sp.
ACCCCCACCCGTACCCGGAATTCTCCACATGAGCACAAATCCCGTTGCCACGTATCTCGCGGACTGCCGCGCACGACACAAGACGGGAGCCGTCACGCCCGAGACGAGCTACTACGGGCCGTTGGAAACGCTGCTCAATGCCGTTGGGCAGAAGCTCAAGAAGCCGCGTGTGCGTTGCTTCATGAGTTTGGGGAACCGGGACGGCAACATGCCGGACGGTGGTATGTTCACGCAGGATCAGATTCCCAAAGGCGAAGACAACCAATTGCCCGGACAGAAACCGGCTCGTGGTGTGATCGAAGCGAAGCCGTTCGCGAACGATCTCGCGAAGCTCGCTGCCGGAACTCAAGTCGGCCGGTATTGGGATCAGTACCATCAAGTCTTGGTCACCAATTTCCGCGAGTTCTCGCTGATCGGCCGCGACCATCTTGGCAAGCCGGTGCGGCACGAGTTCTATCGGCTCGCCGCGAGCGAGAAGGAGTTCTGGCAACTCGCCGCGAAGCCCGAACAGGCCGAGAAAGAACACGGCGAGCGACTGCTCGATTTTTTGGAGCGTTGTCTGCGGCGACCGGTTCCGCTCACCGATCCAAAAGACGTGGCGTGGTTCCTCGCCAGTTACGCTCGCGACGCCCGCGGTCGCATTGAGCATTCGCAGGCCCATCGCCAAGTCGAAACCGTGCGTCAGGCGTTCGAGCAGTCGCTGGGCATCAAGGTCGAGGACGAAAAAGGACGGCACTTCTTTGAATCGACGCTGGTGCAGACGCTGTTCTACGGACTGTTCAGCGCGTGGGTGCTGTGGCATCGCAGCGGCCCGGCGGCGAACGAGCGATTCAATTGGGAGACCGCTTCGAAATACCTGCACGTTCCGATTCTCCGAAAGTTGTTCCGCGAACTGACCGACCCGACGAACCTCGACGAATGGGACAACCTGACCGAGGTGATGGGCTGGGCCGCCGACACACTCAACCGCGTCGATCGCGGCGTCTTCTTCGAGAAGTTCCGCGAGGCCGAGGCGGTCCAGTATTTCTACGAGCCGTTCTTGGAAGCCTTCGACCCCGAACTGCGCAAGCAGTTGGGCGTCTGGTACACGCCGCCGGAGATCGTGAAGTACATGGTCGCGCGGGTCGATCAGGTCTTGAAGTCGGACTTCAACAAACCCGACGGACTCGCTGACGAGGAGGTCTATGTGCTCGACCCGTGTTGCGGGACCGGAGCGTATTTGGTGGAAACGCTGTCGGTCATCGCCGCCACGCTGGCCGAACAGGGCGAAGGGGCGACGCTCGCGGGACGCTTGAAGAAAGCGGCCACCGATCGCGTCTTCGGCTTCGAGATTCTGCCCGCTCCGTTTTTTCGAGTACTTGAATTCGGCCGCGCGGGCGGCGATAGTTCGTCGTGGCAGGCAAGGTTCGGGAGGAACAATGAGGGAGGAGGTAGCGGATGGCTAGCGCTGTAATTGAGAGACGAGTGGTCGGCCGGGATGCCGTGGATTTGGCGGCACTCATTCCGGCGGAATTGCAAGAACTTGGCGATCCTCAGACCGCGATCCCGCGCATTGCTCGGACGCCGGAATTGACTCAGTTGATCGAGTCGGCTGTCCAACAGGTTCCGACGACGCATCGCTTGAACCTCGGGGATGCGCGGAACATGACTCCGTTGGCGGCCGAGTCGGTGCATCTAGTGCTGACCTCGCCGCCGTATTGGACGCTCAAGGAATATCGGAACGTTGATGGGCAGCTCGGCCATGTCGTTGACTACGACGAGTTTTTGACTGGTCTCGATCAGGTTTGGCAGCAGTGCTTTGACGCATTGGTTGTAGGCGGGCGGCTGATTTGTGTGGTCGGGGATGTCTGCTTGTCGCGGCGGAAGAACAACGGACGGCACACGGTCGTGCCGCTGCACGCCTCCATTCAGGAACACTGCCGGGTGATCGGTTTTGACAACTTGGCTCCGATCATTTGGAACAAGATCTCCAACGCAGTCTATGAGGTTGAAGGTGCCGGCGGCTTTCTCGGCAAGCCTTACGAGCCGAATGCGGTCGTTAAGAACGACATCGAGTTCATCCTGATGCAGCGCAAGCCGGGCGGGTATCGAACGCCGGACTTGGCCGCTCGAATCCTCAGCGTGATTTCGGAAGAGAACCATCGGCAATGGTTCCAGCAGATTTGGAACGGTCTCACGGGGGCATCTACCAAACGGCATCCGGCACCCTATCCGCTCGAATTGGCGCAACGGCTCGTTCGCATGTTTAGCTTCGTGGGAGACACGGTGCTCGACCCGTTCGCCGGCACGGGCACGACAAGCGTGGCCGCCGCACTTTGGGGACGCAACAGCATTGGCTTCGAGATCGACGAAACGTATCTCGCGCACGCCGCGACGCGATTCTCGAAAGATACTTCGGGACTGTTCAATCAGACGACTCTCACCGTTAATGGTCACAAGAAATGAGCAACTACAACCTGCCGTTGATGGAAGCGATCAAGCACTTCTGGAGCACTCGGGATCGTCAAACCGAGTCACAGGGAGCGACGACCAGCCTTCGCGACACGGGTGCTCGTAGTGCCGTCACGGGCGGCAAGCAGATGGATGGATTTGTCGCCATCGTTCGCAAGTTGCTGATCGAGGCCGGCCTTCCCGATGCTGTGATCTATTCGGAAAGTCGCCTTGAGTTGCCCGGCTATTTCCGAGCCGAGAAAAAATGGGATTTGGTCGTGATCGTGGAGGGCACGTTGCTGGCCGCGTTCGAGTTCAAATCGCAAGTGGGTCCGTCATTCGGAAACAATTTCAACAACCGCACCGAAGAGGCACTCGGTTCGGCAACCGATCTTTGGACCGCCTTCCGAGAAGGTGCGTTCAAAGCCTCACAGCGACCGTGGTTGGGCTATCTGATGTTGCTGGAAGAATGCCCCGGATCAACCAATCCCGTGAGCGTCCGCCAACCGCACTTTCCCGTGTTCCCGGTGTTTCGAGACGCTTCCTACGTCCGCCGCTACGAACTCTTGCTCACTCACATGATCCGCGAGCGGCTCTATGACTCGGCCTGTTTTCTTCTGTCTCAACGGACCTCCGTGCTCACGGGCGATTTCCGCGAGATTTCGCCCGACCTTGCTTTCACGCAATTCGCGAGTTCGTTCTTGGGAAGAGCGATGGCATTTGCAAATCTGCGGTCTTGATGTGCGCACTTCGATCAATCAGGGGCGTGCAACCCATCATCGACATTTTCGATGTGGGTCTTCAGTACCTGCAAGGCATGAATGGCATCGCCGATCATCCGCACTTGTTTCATCACGCCATCGCCATCCTCCACGCTCCGAGCTACGCGACCGAGAACGCGCCGGCGTTGCGGCAGGACTGGCCGCGCGTGCCGCTCCCGGCCGAACGCCAACGACTGCTCGCCTCCGCCGAGTTGGGTCGCCAAGTTGCCGCGCTGCTTGATCCCGAAGCGAAAGTCGAGGGGGTCACGAGCGGCAAACTGTCCCCCGCGCTGAAGACCATCGGCCAGCCCACCAAAGTCGGCGGCGGCAACTTCACCGACGACGACTACGCCGTCACCGCCCGCTGGGGCATCGCCGGCAAGGGAGGCATCACGA
>JAYTIB010000693.1:0-9326 GCA_043732205.1 Schlesneria sp.
TTCCGCGATGACGAACTGGTCGGTGTCTGTGTCGCGGCCGACCCCAAGTTTCCCCGCGGAATTTACGCCGGGCTGCAGCCGATCGGATTGCTGCTGCAGAAGGCCGGTCTGACACATCTGGTTCCGCGAACGCCCGCGATTCAGCCGAGCAATTCGACGCTGGCCAACGATCAACCGACGAACGAGATGCCCGGCCCCGTCACGGGGGCAGTGCAGGTGGCCACGACGGACGACGATGTCGCCCAACTCCTGGCTCGTGAAATGGGACGCACCTCCACAGGCAATGCGGCGGGAGCAACCCAGGACTTCTCCGGCGCGGAAATCATCTGCATCGTCCGGTCGAGGACTCCGGGACAACCGAGCCGCGTGGTGATCGTGAACCAGGCCAGCGCGGGATTCGTCGCCGATCTGTTGCACGAGTCCGGCGGAGGCATGGGACGATTGGCGGCGGACCAGAAAACGGCGCGACCACAACCGGGCGACGCAGCGCAGCATCGTCCGGTCGAAACGTCGGTCAAGTTCCTGCCGTACCGTCGCGCCGAGACCAAGTGACGTGCCGGGCAGAGTTCGCCCATCTGTGAAGTCCAATCTTCGACTTCCCGCTGCGCGTGGCATTCGCATAATATCGCCCCAGGAAACACAGGATCGTCCGGTCGCGCGACCGGACGATCACCACAGTGACAGCTTGCCTCTGGAAGGAGCCCAACCATGCCGGTCTTCAAGGACAACTCGGAATCCATCGGTCGCACGCCGTTGATCAAGATCAACCGCCTGACGCAGGGACTGAATGCGACGGTGCTCGCCAAGATCGAAGGCCGCAATCCGGCCTACAGCGTCAAGTGCCGCATCGGCGCGGCGATGATCTGGGACGCGGAAGCGACCGGCAAACTGAAACCCGGCATGCATGTCGTGGAACCGACCAGCGGCAACACCGGCATCGCGCTCGCCTACGTCTGCGCCGCCCGCGGCTATCAACTCACGTTGACCATGCCGGAAACGATGTCGATCGAACGCCGGCTGATGCTGAAGGGCTTCGGCGCCCACCTGATTCTGACTCCCGGTGCCGACGGCATGAAGGGGGCGATCGCCAAGGCGGAAGAACTCTCCAAGCAGCCCGGCTACTTCATGCCGCAGCAGTTCAACAACCCCGCCAACCCCGCGATTCACTTCAAGACGACGGGCCCCGAAATCTACAACGACACCGACGGCAAGGTCGACATCTTCGTCGCCGGAGTCGGCACAGGCGGCACCATCACGGGTGTCGGCCGATACCTCAAGCACGAGAAGAAACTGTCGGTCAAATGCATCGCCGTGGAACCGACCGCCAGCCCGGTCCTCTCCGGAGGCGCACCCGGCAAGCACAAGATCCAGGGGATCGGCGCCGGCTTTGTGCCGAGCATTCTCGACCGCAGCGTGATCGATGAAATCGTGCAGGTCACAGACGACGAATCGTTCGCGATGGCCAAGCGGTTGATGACCGAAGAGGGGATTACCGGCGGCATCAGTTGCGGTGCCGCGATGGCCGCCGCACTCAAGGTCGCCGCCCGACCCGAATCGGCCGGCAAGACAATCGTCACCATCCTGCCGGACAGCGGCGAGCGGTATCTGTCGACGCTGCTGTTCGAAGATCTTCGCGCCTGATTTCAATGGCACTCACCTTGGAAAGTAGCAGGCACATTCCATGTGCCGTTGCCTGCACCTTGCGGACGGCACATGGAATGAGCCTGCTACTGTGCAGTCAAAGTGAGTGCCATCGGGCGTGAAATGTCGAGTGGTCTCGTTGGGACAGACGGAAGGGATCGAGCATGGCACCTTCAAGCGATCCGGTTGTGGCAGCGAGTTCCACCACGGCGAACGAAGTGCCGGCTTCGGATGCGCCGGTGCTTGGAACGGTGGGCGACGCCGCGTCCCGAGCCACGCCGGTGATTCAGCCTGCCCGGGGCCAGCATCCGTGGCTGCGGTTCGGAAAACTGTACTCGCGTGATGACCCGCAGATTCGCGAATGGCTCGACATCATTGAAGAGCGCCGTCGTCAGGCTGACGTTGAATTTCAGCGGGAGCTTGAGGCCGAATGATCGAGTATTTGCTCGACACCGACACCATCAGCCTTCTGCAGGAACAGCATCCAAACGTCGTTCGGCGGGTGACCGAAACTCCGCTGGAGATGATCGCCATCACGGTGATCACCGTCGAAGAGCAGTTGTCGGGTTGGTACACGTATCTCCGGCAGGCTCGCACAGTCCGCCAGCAGGTGTCCGCCTACCAACATTTGGCGGAAGCCGTTTCGTTTCTCGGCGGACACGCTGTTGTTTCATTCTCGGAGGCGTCAATTACCAACTCCAAACAGCTCGGAAAACTGAAACTTGGCGTCCGCGCGATGGACCTCCGCATCGCCGCCATCGCCCTCGAAATCAACGCCACGGTGGTCACTCGCAACCTGCGTGACTTTCAATGTATTCCGGGACTGCGGTGCGAGGACTGGAGCGCCTGATACCGCGGCCTGTGTTGTCCGACAAATCCCCGCGTGAGCAGAAAAGGAGGTCTCTCATGGTTCGAACCCGTTCGTTGTGGATGCTGGCAGTTGTCGCCGGAGCGTCGTGTGTCTGGTGGACCGGCTTGCGAGCCGACGACAAGGCCGCGCCGGCGCAGACCGATCAGATCGCTCAACTTCTCGCCCGCATCGAAACGCTGGAGAAGCGGATTGCGGTTCTGGAAGGCAAGGAGCAGGCGGCGCGTCAGGTCAACGCGATCTTCACCCCGTGGACTCCACAAATGGTCCCACAGTCCGAGCCGTTGCATGGCGGAGCGATCATCTATCCCCCGCAAACCGCGGAGCCCGCACGCCCCAAAGCCCGGGTCTGGCTGCTGAAGCAGACGGAACCGAAATAGGAACCCGAGCTGCTCCCGCTCAAATGGGGGAGCCCTCCGGCACAACTTCCGGCAATCTCAAATCTGAAATTTGAAATCTGAGATTTGAGATTCCCCGAAGCGCCCGCCCCGAGTGCGCGGGCGAAATCGTCTCTTGCACGCCGCGAAGGGCGCGTGCGCTTGCAACACAGCGTCAGCGCGTGTTAGCGTCCGCAGTTGCCTTCCCAGTCCGTTGCCCGGCGTGCCGCCGGTCTGGGATGGCGAGCCGAATTTGCTTCCCGAACGCTTCCCAAAATCCGCAGAAAGACCGCCCCAATCATGCCGTACAACGTCACCCTGATCCCCGGAGATGGAACTGGTCCCGAGCTCGCCGAAGCGACCCGCAAATGCATCGACGCGACCGGCGTGAAGATCAACTGGGACGTGCAGGAATGCGGCATCGAAGTCATCGAAGCGCAGGGGAAAATCCCCGACTCCGTCTTCGCCTCGGTCCGCGCCAACACCATCGCGCTGAAGGCCCCGATCACGACGCCGATCGGAAAGGGGTTCCGCTCGGTCAACGTCGCCCTGCGACAGGAACTCGGCCTGTACGCCTGCGTCCGCCCGTGCAAGACGTACAAGGGTGTCCGCTCCTACTTCGACAAGACGCACGTCGATCTGGTCATCGTCCGTGAAAACACCGAAGACCTGTATGCCGGTGTCGAGTTCCAGGCGGGTGACGCCAAGACCGCCGAATTGATCGCCTTCATCAACGCCGCGTCGACGGGCAAGAAGATCAAGAGCGGCGCGAACACCACCGGCGTCAGCATCAAGCCGATCTCGATCGAGGGGACGCGGAACATCAGCCGCTACGCCTTCGACTACGCCGTGAAGTACGGCCGCAAGTCGGTGACGTCGATCTCCAAGGCGAACATCATGAAGTTCACCGACGGCCTGTGGTACGACGAAACGCGCGCCGTCGCGACCGCGTTCGGCGCGAAGTACGAAGACGCCAAGCTGGCTGAAGGTGTCAAAGCCGATCCGACCCTGGTGGGAAACGTTCCCAGCGCGGCGGGCGTCGTCTACATGGAACGCCTGGTCGACAACATGTGCATGCAACTGGTCCAGAAGCCCGAGAACTACGACGTGCTGACAATGGGCAACCTGTACGGCGACATCCTCAGCGACCTCTGCGCCGGCCTGGTCGGCGGCCTCGGTGTCGCCCCCGGCGCGAACATCGGCCCGGACTCGGCGATCTTCGAAGCGACCCACGGTTCGGCCCCGAAGTACAAGGGCCAGAACAAGGTCAACCCGACCGCGCTGATCCTCTCGGGCAAACTGATGCTGGAACACATGGGCGAAGCCGCCGCCGCCGCCAAGCTGGAACGAGCCGTCGCCAGCATCATCGAGGAAGGCAAGCACGTCACCTACGACATGAAGCCCGACCGCAACGACCCCACCGCCGTCGGCACCCGCGAAATGGCCGAAGCGATCTGCAAACGGATGGCCGAATTGGGATGATGCGAGTCTCCAGCCTTTGTCACCGTCCATGACTTGGTCGAGTTGGCGTCCCCAAACTTTGATTAAGGCCAAGGGAACTGAGAATCAGAACCGAATGTCTCGAAGTTTGTTTGTAGCGAACGCATGCGCGCCGGGCGAATGGAGAAAAAATGGCGGAACGAATTCCAGAGTGTGCGTTCTGGGCAGCAGTCATCGCGATTCTGATTGCCGTCACCTGTTACTCGGTCCATTCGGCACTCGCAGCGTTGGCCATTGGCACCTACCGACGGCTATTCTCGGACCACACGCAGGGCCAAGAGCTAACTCCCTACGAGAACGAACGGTTCCAAGAGACGTTGAATGAAAATCTTGCCGTCCACGGGCTTCAGATGCTTTATTTATGGCTATTCATCCCCACTGTCCTGTTCCAACTTGAGATTCTCAGACGGAAGTTCGCCAACGCAAATAATGGTGCAATTGTCATGAATTGCATCGGATGGTTCGTGCTGCTGTTCATTGGTTCGTGCGCGCATGCTTGGTTGTTCCTCAAATGAAAGGCATAGGGGCAGATCCATAATCGGGCGGTCGATGACCCGAGAACCGGGAATGAGCGCTATCGTACGACTGACGACGGTCGAATAGCCGGAATCGAGCGGCAAGCCGATGGGCGAGACGGACTGCATGAGGGGCAAGGAAAAATAACGGACAGTTCCAATTTCAATCAGAACGGATGGAGGACTCGGTGATGACCACAGCCCAAATCATCGAGCTTGACGGATCGCAGGCCGTTCGGCTGCCAGAAGGGTTTCGTTTTGCGAGTCCGACGGTTTCGATTCGTCGAGACGGTGACGCGGTGGTGTTGGAGCCGCTCAAGACGACATCTTGGCCGGTGGATTTCTTCCAGCAAATCCGCATCACCGATCCCGCGTTTGATCGGCCATCGCAGGATCAAACGCTGCCCGCTCCGACCTTCCATTGATTGGTTGGATGATGCGAACTTGCTCGATACGAACAGCATGGTGGGAGGCTTAGCATGAACGTCGCGACATTACCCGGCACGGGAGCAGACCACTTGCGTCTCGGCCCCGACGACGCCGGACGGCGGGTCAGTGCCGCAGAATTCGCGAACATGGAGTTCGTCGAACCTTTTCGATACGAGCGAGTCCACGGGAGATTGGTCGTCATGTCACCAGCCGGGCCGGATCATCGCTTCGTGTCTCGTCCGTTTCGTCGTGACCTCGCCGCGTATTGGAAGGATCACCTCAGCGTGGTCGAGGACGTGGATGTCGAAGGCTGGGTCGCCACGTCGCCGGACGATGATCGCCTGCCGGACATCTGCGTCTACCTCGTCGGCGACGACGCCGGGCGGTCCGTGCCGCAGCGCGTACCGGCTCTCGTGTTCGAGTTCGTCAGCCAGAGCCGCTCCGATCAGGAACGGGACTACATCCACAAGCGGGACGAGTACCACGCCGTTGGCGTGAAGGAATACGTCATCGTCGACCGCTTCAAACGCTCGGTCCTCGTGTTGACGTGGCAACCCGGCGACTATGCCGAACGCACATTGACCGAGCACGAGTTCTACTCCACACCACTGCTCCCCGGCTTGGCAATCCCGCTGCGTGAAGCGTTCCAGCAACCGTCGGAGTGAACTGCGAGAAAGCGGTGATGAATCACCGCAGACCAAGTCTCGAATCAATGGTTCACACAGAACTCGGTGGAGCTGATCAGTGCCCAGATGGCTTGTGCGACGGCTTTGTCGCGCTGGTCGGGGCGGGCGGCGAGGAATTGGGCGACGGCTTGAGATTCTTCCGCTGAGGGTGTCCGCGTCAGGACCGCATGGAACAGCGTGTCGCTGATCTTCGCCGCGCCTGTCTCTTTGACCAAGAGTTCCGCCAGGTTGCCTTCCTTCGGCTTCAGGAGTTCCAACACCTTGCCGTCGTTGGACAGGAACAACGCCGCTTTGACGGACGGAGCGAACTCGCCTTCCGGGTCGCGGGGCGGGTTGGCGAAGGCGGCGATGAAGCTCTTGCGGAGATCGTCCAACGGGGGATTCGCCTTCGGCTTGCTATCGGCGGGCTGCGCGGGCTGGTACTTGGGGAGTTCACCCGTGGCCTGCAGGATGCTCCACAGCATCTGCTCAGTCGACAGCGGCTTCTCGATCGCCACGACGTACTTCTCCGGCAGCGGTTCCCGTCCCAAGCCGGCCGGCAGGACACTCGATCGTTGATACGCGCGCGTCAGTGTCAGTTCCCGCAGCAGCCACTTGATGTCGAACTGATGGGCCGCGAACTCGGTGGCGAGCAGGTCGAGCACCGCCGGATGCGTCGGCGGATTGCCGCTGTGACTCAGATCGAGTGGATGAACCAGGCCCCGACCCAGCATCTGGCACCAGAGTCGGTTGACGATGTTCCGAACGAACAACGGATTCGCCGCAGTCGGCAACTGTTCCGACAGGATCGCCAGCGGGCTGAATTTCAGCTTGCCGGGGAAGTTCACCTTGCGATCGGGGGCGACGGCGAATTCTTCCCCCTTGGCAAACGCCGGGACTTCGACTTCGGTCCCGAACGGCAACCGCGGTCCGGTGGTGCGGGCCTCCTTGACGAACACCGACATGAACTCGGTCTTCTTGTCGACGGGCTTCTCGGCGATGGCGGGAAACTTCACATCGGTACGGATTGTCGCGTGTGAGAGGAACGTGTGCAGTCCCTGAAAATCGACCTGTTTGTAGTCTTCCACGAACAGATGGTCGTGGCATTGGGCACACTGCAGGTCGATGCCGAGAAACAGCCGCCCGACGTCGCGCGTCAGGCCGGGCAGGTCGACCGGCTGCTGGCCGTAGTTCTCCAGCCGCTTGGTCAGGAAGAAGGCCGCGCCGCGCGTCGCTTCGTCTTCGGGATTCGGGTTCAGGATCTCGCGGACCAGCTTGTCCCACGGCTTGTTGGCGGCGAAGGACTGCTCCAGGAACTTGGTCCACTCGTCATGCTCCCCCGCCCGCTCCATGAGTTGCACGTGCCACGCCTCGCGCATGCGGCGAGAATACTCCGGCGCGGCCAGCAACCGATCGATCAGCACCGTCCGCTTGTCGGCGGCGGAATCATTCAGAAACGTGCGGGCCTCGTCGGCCGACGGAATCCGTCCGGCAAGATCGAGAAACACCCGCCGCAAAAACTCGGCATCGTCGGCGACGGGGGCGACGTTCATGCCGGCCGCCGACTCGATCAGTTGATCGATCTTCGCATGGACCGGTTCGTCGGCGGACGCCGGGTTCACACCGGCGATCAGTTGCAGCCCCAGGCCAAGAATAAGGAACGCTCGCATGAAACTTGTCTCCCGGCCGAATTGCTCGCTGACGATTGATCAGAAATCGTTGTTGCGAATCAGGCTACCTGCTGCCCCAAGTGTGGACAAGGCCCGATCACAAACGTGAGTTGGATTGGCGATGATCGTCGTTTCATTTGACCGCGCGGCCGTGCGTGAGGCGATTCCACGTTTAGCCCCAACGCCAATGGCGTGGGAGCGGATGCGGGGTCAACCGTTGATCGCACGCACGCCGTTGGCGTTGCGGCTAAACGTCGAACAGATCAACCGCGTGCGGTTAAACTTATTTTCCGCAACCTTGATTTTTTCATTTGCCGGGGCTGGCGCATTTTGCGCGGGGTCTCCAGACTGCGTGGATGAGTACGACTTGGTATGGAAACCAGATTGATGCGGAGGGGGCTGCGGTTGGGAGTCTCGCGGTGATTGCGCCGCTGCTGCAACAGATGGGGGTGGCGGAGATCATTGACCGGCATGTCCCGGTCGATGAGCAGGCCGAGTTTGGTCACGGGGACATTTTGAGTTTGTTGATTGCCGCGCGGGTTGATTCGCCGGTGGCGCTCAGTCGGGTGGCGGAGTGGGCGTGGGAGTGCGGGGCGGATGTGCTCTGGCAGATCGCGGCGGACAAGTTGAACGATGATCGACTGGGGCGTGCGTTGGATGCGATCTATGACGCGCGGCATTCGATTCTCAGTTCGATCGCGTTGCGGGTGGCGGAGCGGTACGGCGTGCCATTGACCGCGATTCATTACGACCCGACTCACGTGTTGTTCACCGGCGCGTCTGCGGACGCGGCGGCGCGGGACGGTGTGGTCGGTGTGGTCGGTGTGGTCGGTGTGGTCGGTGTGGACGAGAAATCGAAGCGGCCGTTGATCCGCAGCGATGCCACGCTCGACCCGGCGCACATCACGAAGGGGCGTGCGATGGACGACGTTCCGAACGGGATGAAGATGATCCATGTCGGGCTGGGCGTGGTGGTCGACGAGTTCGGGCCGATGCCGGTGTGCGGACACACGATCGACGGCAACCAGAACGGTCGCACGGCCGTGCATGAGCAGACCGAGCTGTTCCAGAAGCATCTGCCGAATCTCAAGCTGACGATGATCTCGGACCGGGGCACGTACTCGGTCGGGCACCTGCTGCGGTTGACGGACGCGGGTCGCGAAGGCGTTCGGCACCGCCACCGCCGCCGCGTACTTCTCGTGGAAACTGGTCGCGCTGACGAAGCCGGAACTCAAACAACTCCCCAGCCCGCCAAAGGCTGCCGCCCGCCGACGGACCGCTTCGAGTTCTCGCGCGATGCGGCGCGGCTCCAGGCCGACGCACAGTACGACGGCGATAACGCGATCGTCACCACGGTCCCGTCCACGACGGTCCCGTCCACCCGGGGCAGCGCCGACACGCTGTTCACCCGCTTCAAACAACCTGTTCACCCGCTTCAAACAACCAGCCGACAGCGAACAGGTCAACAGCCAGTTCCAAGGCCCGCTCGCGGTGCGGCCCGTGTTCCTGCACTCGCCCCGCCGCATCGAGTCGCTGATGTTCCTGCTGGTCATCGCGCTGATGACCCATGACCTGATCCAACGCACCCACCGCCAAAACCTCCCCGCGGACGCCCCGGACAAAGCGCGCCGCACCACCACGCTCACGCTCCTGGCGGCGTT
>JAYTIB010000694.1:0-3582 GCA_043732205.1 Schlesneria sp.
AGGGTTTCGCTGTAGTATTCGCGGGCCGACGCATAGTCCGGCGTGTACGGGCGGAGTTGTTCGAGCGTGGCGATGGTTCGATCGCCCGGCCGGTCCAGCACGGTGAACGTGCCGCCCGTCTGCATCGCGAGTCGGGTGAGGGCATAAGGTCCGAACCCCGACAGGATCCCTTCGCGCATCGGGCCGCCGAACCACGGTAAGTCCTGCGCCACGAGATTGCCGTTCATCCGCGCCGCGGGGAACTTCGAGTCGTGCCAATAGGGGATCATCAACCGCTCGGGCAGCGACGTTTCCGGACCGCGCTTGACCGGCAGTTGAAACGTGTACCCGGATTCAGCGTCGCGCCACAGATGCGTGCCGCGTTCGCTGCCGAAGACCGCGTTCGGGCCGACAACATGCACGATGGCGTTGCGTTGTCGGCACAGTTCGATCGTCTGTTCGAGCTTCAGGATGTCGTCACCGGATTCGTCCGTGAAGATGACGATGATCAGCGTCGACTTCTTGTTCGCATAGCGGAGCAGGCACGACTGCACGGCGGTCATCACGTTTTCCAAGCCGGACGGATCGTTTTGCAGTGTCGCGACCGCCCTGACCACCTGGTCGATGTTGCGGCTTGTTTTCACCAGTTCGACCGGTTGCTCGCCGAAGGTCACGACCGAACTGAGCAGCGGCAGCCCCTCACTCTTATCGCGCTGCGCCATCTCCCTGTAAAAGGGCACGAGCCGCGCGGCGACACCCTGCCGGTCGACGTTCATGCTGATCGACGCATCCATCAGCCAGACGACCTGCACCGGTCCGTTCGAGGCCTCTTTGCGGATGCCGTCCAGAATTCCCTCGGTGGCCTGTCCCGGACTGCTTCCCTGCACCAGCCCGCCGCGACCGGGATCTGAACGCCGCACCGGTTTGACCGGCACCAGCAACGACGAATTTGGCATCGCAGGAAGCGACAACGATTCACGCGGCGGCGATGTGGACATCAGCCGGGGATCGGGCACCGCCATCGAAATCGCACCGGATGACTGTGCGGCGATCATTTCGGCGGCACCCGGCTGTGCCGTGGGATTGGCAGCCTGAGCAATCGCGACGTTGGCCATCACCGCGTCGTCGTCAGTCAGACGCGATTCAACGCCGTCGGCCGGCGTCCACTCGGAGTTGAGTTCAATGACGTCCGACGCGGGCTTGATGAGCGTTGGCAGGATGAACAGCGCGAGCAACAACACCGTCAGGAAATGAAAGAGCAACGATGCGCTGAACGCCACCGTGTGCATCCGCCATTGTTTGGCAGGCGGCACCGCTGGCTGGAGCACGATGTCGACCCGCAATGACGGTGCGACATGTTCCGCGACATGTTCGGCGGCGGTCATCGTCCCTTCGAAACCGTCACCGCGATCGTCGGGCTCTCCAAGAGACTCGGTATCGGATTGGATGTCCGCATCAGTTCGGATATCCGCATCATCTCGCATGTCCGCGTCGGATCGGATGACAACATCAGAATGAATGACGGCATCGGCGAGACCGTCTTCAGCGAGCCCGTCGGGAGCCGGTTCATCGGCGTTTTCGAGAGCGGCGAACTCCACATCGAACCAGTTGGACGACTCCTCATCGTTGATCGCACCGCCGGACGGGAGTTCCGCGAACTCAACCTCGTCGTCGTCGTCGGCGGCGGCGGCCGAAAAAAACTCCGGGGCGGGCTGCTCGATGAGTCCGGCGTGGTCGTCGACCAGGCACAGTCCGCAGTCGGGACAGACAAACGGTTCATTGCCCATTGCCAGCATTCGCCCCGGACTCACCCGGACTTCGGCACCGCAGGGGCAATTGAGAACCGGCATGTTGTTGCTGCCTCCCACCGAACGCAAAATCGAAGAGGAAATGACGATGGCCATCATCATCCCACTCACGCAAAGGCTGGAGCAGAATAGGTCTTGCCGGACCCCGCCGCAAGGGCGCACTTTGCGGTGTCGGACCAAGATGGAAATGTCGCGCAGCAATCGCAGATCCCCGTCCGACACCGGTCCAGATTGCGGCGTGGACCGCGCTGTTGATACCAATGGAGCACGCCGCTCAAGCCGAACGTGAAGGTTGGGACAATCAGGATTCGACATCACAATGAGCCGGTTCTGTACGCCACCGTTCCACGGCATTGAGTCGGCGAAGTTGTGGTCAAGAAGAACGAAGCAGCGACGGGCTCCGCGTGTCACTTTAGGTGGGAGATGCAAATCATTACAGTGCCGTTCCTCATCGAGAACAGGCTCGGTCCTGCTGCCACAACCTGAGTGTTCACCACCGTGACTGAACCTACGATCCGCCCCGGAAGCATTATTCGCGGACCGACGTTGCCGGAGGCCGTTGAGGTTCTCGCGTTGGTTCCGATGGGGGACTCAATCAAGGTCATTGGTCGCGGGCTGAAGAGTGGACTGACCTACGATCCGGTCTTGAGTCCTCAGCAACTCGCGCGGCTTGACGTGTCGGCAGACCAAGAGCCGTTCGACGGTGATGCCCGTCTGTTTCGTTTGGGCGTCGAAGCTCATCGGTTGGGTTTGGCCTACGAGTACGATCCATTCTTCTCGTTGTCGATCGCGCGAGTCGATCCGTTGCCGCATCAGTTGGAGGCCGTCTACGGCTACTTCTTGAAGCTGCCGCGCATTCGCTTTCTGTTGGCGGATGATCCCGGCGCTGGCAAGACAATCATGGCCGGGTTGTTGTTGAAGGAACTCAAAGCGCGTGGACTGGTGAAGCGAGTGCTGATCGTCACGCCTGCCAGCCTGACCTTTCAATGGCAGCGGGAAATGGCGGACAAGTTTCGTGAGAAGTTCGACGTCATTCGTGGAGACGTGCTTCGGGCGAACTACGGGCAAAACCCGTGGCAGGAACGGGATCAAGTTGTCACGTCGGTCTCCTGGGTTTCGATGGTCGAGGATGCTCGCGAAAGTTTGCTGAGGTCGCGGTGGGATCTCGTGATTGTGGATGAGGCTCACAAGATGAGCGCTCCGGCCGATGATCGGAAGACCTACGCCTATCGGCTCGGTGAATCGCTCTCGAAGATGACGGACCATTTCCTGCTGATGACGGCCACACCTCACAAGGGCGACCCCGATCACTTCCGCAGGTTTCTGGCGCTGCTCGACCCCGATGTCTACGGCAGCATTGAAAGTCTGCAACGTGCCCTGCGCGAGCACGTCGCACCGTTCTATTTGCGGCGGACGAAGGAAGCCCTCGTCACGTTCCCGCATCCCGAGACGGGCGAAGTCCGCAAGCTGTTCACGAAGCGCGAAGTCCGCACGGCCGCGTTCGATCTGGATGGAGACGAACTCGATTTTTATGACGAATTGACGCGCTACGTCGAAGATCAGTCAATGGCCGCCGCCAGCCAGGAGACGGCTCGCGCCCGTGCGGTTGGATTCACGATGGCCATGTTGCAGCGGCGAATGGCATCGTCCGTTTACGCGGTTCGCAAGAGTCTGGAACGAATGCGGACCCGTCGCCAGAAGATCCTCGACGACCCCGAGGCGTACCGGCAAGAGCAGATCGAACGGAAACTCCCCGAGGACTTCGACGACCTGACCGAAGAGGAACAGCAGCAGA
>JAYTIB010000695.1:0-3580 GCA_043732205.1 Schlesneria sp.
CCCGAACAGATGCTCGACTTCGAGAAGCGGCAGCTCGGCGTCAACGTGGCGAGCAACCTGCAAGACTACAGCGACGTGCTGCGGGCGGGATTCTATCCGTCGGGTGTCTCGAAGAGCGTGCGGCTGATCGAGCGGCATGTCTCGTCGTATGGCGCGTACTGGAAGAGCTACGACTTCAAACCGGTCGATCCGAAGGAGCAGCCCCCCAAACGGCGGAACCTGAAGGCGTATCCGACCGGTCCCGGCGGCCGGGAGGGGTTCGAGCACGACGGGGGCGAGATGATCTTCAGTCTGCCCAACGGCTTGCAGGCGTACATGCTGACCGACGCGGCGGGGAAGCAGATTCCCAAGGGGCCGACTGACGTGGTGGTGGACAAGGAGGCGGTCAGGCGCGGCCGCGATCCCGAGGTCGTCAACGGCGTATCGTGCATGAACTGCCACTGGAGTGGAATGCTCAACAAGACCGACCAGATCCGCGACCACGTCCTGTCGCAGCCGACGGCCTATTCGAAATCGGTCGTCGAGTTCGTGACGGCGGTCTATGCGCCGAAGGCCGATCTCAACGCGAAGCTGAAGGAGGATCGCGAGCGGTTCGAGGCGGCGGTCAAACGATGCGGCCTGACGGGTCTGGCGAAGAGCGAACCGGTCGCCACTCTCGCCTTTCAGTTCGACGAGCCGCTCGACCTGGATCTCGCCGCCGCGGAGGCGGGCGTCACGATCGACAAGTTCGTGGCCGCATTGCGGACCAACTCCGCACTCGGCCGGGAACTGGGCAGCCTGCCGCAGGGCCAGCCCGTCCCGCGCGACACGTATGTTCAGCAATTCGCGGCGCTGGTGAAGGAACTCAAGGTCGGAAGTTTTCTGCGGGGATCGACGCCACCACCGCCACCAACTTCCAAGCTGATCACGTCGGCGTCGACGGGGATGAAGCTGACGCTGATTCCGGCGGGGACGTTTTTGATGGGCAGCAGTGCGGCCGATGTGCGGGCCGCGGTGCAGGCCGACTCGAACTTCAAGGAAGAGTACGCGAAGGACGAGCAGCCGCAGCACTCGGTGAAGATCACCCAGCCGTTCTACATGGGTGTGTACGAAGTCACGCAGGGCGAGTACGAGAGCGTGATGGGGACGAACCCGAGTTACTTCTCGAAGACCGGCGATGGCAAGAGCAGCGTGAGCGGGATGGACACGGGCAAGTTCCCCGTCGAAACGGTGTCGTGGTTCGATGCGGTCGAGTTTTGCAACAAGCTGAGCGTGAAGGACGGTCTGACGCCGTACTACTCGCTGACGAACGTGACTCGTGAGAGTGGCTCGATCAAGTCGGCCACCGTGTCCGTGGTGAGCCGGGCGGCGTCAGCCCCCGGACTCTCCGGCTATCGTCTGCCGACCGAAGCGGAATGGGAATACGCCTGCCGGGCTAACGCGACGACACCGACGCTGTGGCACACGGGGAACACGCTGGCGTCGTTGAATGAGGCGGGCTGGTGGGGCGCGTATGCGACACCGGCGGGAAACAGTGAGAAGCGAACCAACCGCGTGGGCCAGAAATCGGCGAATCCCTACGGCCTGTTCGACATGCACGGCAACGTGTATGAGTGGTGCTTCGACGTGTACGACGAGTCGGTCTATGGGAAGCGATCGGGAACGACGAGTGATCCGACGAGTGATCCGACGGTGACGAGCGGTTCCGAAGATCGTGTGCTGCGTGGCGGCTCCTGGAACTACTTTGCCTGGTACACCCGCTCGGCCTATCGCTTCAGGAACTCCCCCGACGGCCGTGGCTTCTACTATGGTTTCCGGGTCGTGTCTTCGGGCGTGAGGACTCCGTAATTTCTTGTCTGCTTTTCCCCCTTACCGCCTTACCTCTTCGCCTGACCCCCATCAGTCGGCGCTTCGCCGACTGACCCCACCGGCGACGAGCGCAGCGAGGCGCGCGATTTTTTTCCGGATGGGCATTCCAGCCCGTCCGGCTTTTGCTTCGTCTTCGTCGCGGCTTTAGACTGTGGACCATCCCATGCCGACACGGATCGTATTCGTTGATCCCGCCGAACTTCGTGTCCCCCCTTCACGACCGTGTGGAGCCGATCCCGGAAAGTTGCACCGGCAAATTGCCGCCTTCGGAACCTCGTCGACGGGAATGCCGAATCCCTGGGTTTTTGAGGGGACGGACGGGGTCTTGATGCTTTACAACGGTGTGACCCGTGCGACGCGCATCGCCAAACTTTCTCCCGGAACAGCGATTCGCGTGGAAATCATCGGTCGCTTGAAAGCGCCACTCGCCGAACGTCCTCGAATTGGAGACCTCTTGCCATGACAGCCACCCGCCAGCAGATTTTGCACGCCTTGGCAGAACTCAGCGACCTCACGACCGAAGTCCGCTTCGGCCAACTCATCGCCAATCTTTCGTACTTGGCGATTGGTCCGACCGCGGAAGCGGTTTGGGACATGGAAGACGAGCAATTACTCGACGCGATCCGGCAACACATCGCGGAACTGTCACAGCGCCATTCGCAAGTCGCCTAGTCGCGGCACTCCGGTCAGGAGTGCTGATCCCACAAACGAGCGCGACACCATGCCCAAAGCCGATGCCGAACTGATCGTGATTGAAAAGACCCAGGTGCTGCTGGTCTGGACCTTGAATCACATCGCGCAGTTTCCCCGCAGTCATCGTTACGGCATCGGGCTGCGTCTGGAAACACGGATGTCGGACATCCTCGACCTGCTGTTGCGTGCGAAGTACACGAAGGATCGGCTGCCGCTGCTGCTGCAAACCAACGTCGAACTCGAACTGCTCCGCTTCCAATTCCGCACGGTCAAGGACATCCGCTGCCTGTCGGTGGAGAGTTACGAAGGGGTCGGGTGTTCAAATTTCAAAATTGGCCGACCATGCGGCGTCCGATCAACCCATAGCTCCCCCGGCCAATTTTTCATTTTGGAGTGCGGAGGCTCGACTCCGCTTTCATATTTTTCTTCGCCGCTGGCGGGTGAAAGAATTCCAAAATGCCAAAGCGGAGTCGAGCCTCCGCACTCCAAACCAAAGCCGGACGGGCAAGAGTGCCCATCCTACAAGTGAACACGTCGATCATGCCCAAAGCCTTGTAGGGCCGGTTCCACTGGCCTTCCTTCCGATGACATCCCTCTATTGGCCGGTGGAACCGGCCCTACGCGGCTACCGCGAAGCCATCACCCGCTACGGCCTGATCGTCGTCGAGGGCTTCAACGACGTGATCGGCCTCGACAACCTGGGCATCCCCGCCGTCGCGATCCTGTCCAACCGCATCACCGTAGACCAAGTCGAGAAGATCACCCGCTGGTCCCGGCAACTCGCGAGCGGCAAGGTCACGCTCCTCTTCGACTGCGAACAAACCGGCGACGACGGAGCCAAGGAAGCCCTCTGGCTTCTCACCGAACGCGGCCTCAACACCCGCCTTGGCTGGACGCAAGCCATGCACGGCGGCGCGTTCCGGGGACGACAGCCGGAGAACATCACCCGCGAGGAATGGGAGCAGATGATGATCGCCTCAACGGATCGTTGACAGCCGTCAGATTCCGTGAGATGCGCCCCGGCGAAGTTCGCGGCGAT
>JAYTIB010000696.1:0-9311 GCA_043732205.1 Schlesneria sp.
AGTGGCGCTTAGAGTAGTGCCTGCTTCGCTGCCAATTTGCACTTTGCAATTTGCAATTATCAATTTGCACTCGGACTTTCTCGCCGATCCGTCACAGTAAAATTAGGTGGCTCGGTCAGAACGCGCAGGATGGCCTCTTTGACGACTGTTTGCAGCATTGGACTCGGGGCCGTCGTTTGCACGATCTTGAAGAGCTCGCCGTCATAGTCGACGAGATACAGGTTGCCCGCGGCGTCTTCGCCGAACGACGACACATTGGTGATGGTTCCGACAACTGGTCTGAGCGCCATTGTCCAGTCGGTGAACTGGCGGATCGTTGAGCCGTTGACCTGAAACGACCAGATTCGACCACTCACGAAATCGGCGAAGAAGTACGTCCCGAATGACGTCCCGTCGTTCAGTGCGGCAATCGGGCCGCGATAGACATAGCCGCCCGTCACGGAGTTCCCCTCCAGGGGACCGCTGCCGTGCGCGTAGTCATAGACGGGCTCGAACGCGCCGGGCGGGGCCGGGCCGCCAATGCCCGCCGCGGGGTTCGCGATCGTTCCTTCGCGCAATCGCCAACCGAAATTCCTGCCGCCGCCGGCGGTCCCCGGTTGGAAGTTGATCTCCTCGCGCGCGTTCTGGCCGACGTCGCCGATGTACTGGTTGTTCGTGACGCGGTCGATGCTGCAGCGCCACGGGTTTCGCAGGCCATAGGCCCAGATCTCGTCGTCGCCCGTCTTGTTGACAAACGGATTCGTGGAGGGAATTCCGTAGTTGCGGTTGGGATCTGTCGGGAAGTCATCGCGGTTCACATCGATCCGCAGGATCTTGCCCAGCAGGTTGTCGGTGATGTCCTGTGAATTGCCGGTTTCGGCGGTGTGGCCCGTCGCCGAATCGTTGGCGCCGCCGCCATCGCCGGTCGCGATGAACAGCGAACCGCCGCGTGCAAAGCCGAGCCACCCGCCGTTGTGATTCGCCTGGGGCTGGCTGAACGTCAGGATCAGCCGTGCGCTGGCGGGATCGGCCTGATCAGGGGCGCCGGCCATCGCGCGATACTCAACGATGCGCGTCTCACCCGCCGCGACCCCCGTGTAGTTGACGAAGAACCGCCGGTTGGTCGCGTACGACGGATGAAACGCCAAACACAGCAAGCCTTGTTCTCCGCCGGTCGCGACCAGCGGAGTGATGTCCAGAAACGTGCTGCGCGAACCGTCCGCCAGCTTCAGAATCTGGATGCGGCCCCCCTTCTCGACCACAAACAACCGGTTGAAGTCTCCGGCCGGCGCGGTGCAAAAGACCGGCTTCACAAAACCGGTCGCCACACGCTGCGTCGAGATACCGGGAATCACATCCGCCAGTGCCACTCCCGATGTGGATGTCACCGCAATCAATCCGCCGCACAACAGACCCGCAAACATCCCGGCCAGACGAATGATCAAGGACTTGGTTTCGGACATGATTTGGTTCCTCCAGCGGACTCTTTCGAGTTTGAAACTGGACACTTTGAATCAGGTTCCGCAAACAGGGGTCGGTTTTTCGGTTTTTCGCAGGCCGGTCACAGGCATCACTTCACACCTGCATCGTCAGCATGTAACCCGCGTCGCGTGCGTCGTCCTCCAGCGACATCAGGGCCTCCACTACCTCGGTGGCGTAGTTTGACAACTCTTCCGCACTGCGGGGTGCGGGTCGCAGACGCGGCGTTTCGGGGAGGAGCGCCGGGCTGCTCTGCACGCGCAGCGTTTCGAAGTCATAAACGCCGAACACCACCTGCGGGCCGTCGGTGGAGTACAGCCTGAGTTCGCGATGCAGCTCCAGCGCCGAGACCGCCGCGTTCACGTAGGCCGTGATCCCCACCAGCAGCGAACGGTACATGTCCTTGTTCGGCAGCGCGGTTCCCACGTACTTTTCCAGTGCGTGCGTCGCGCCGCGGACGGCGATTTGAATCTGGTCGACCAGCGACCTCAACGGGAACGTGCAGGCGATGTTGACGTAGGCATCGGGGGACAGGTGCGTGTCGACGGCCGCCGTCACCGCGCCGCATTTGGAATGTCCCAGCACGACGATCACCTTCAAGCTCTCCGCCAGATGCCGCAAGGCGTAATGCAGCGAGCCCAGGCATTCGGAGCCGAGCACGTTTCCCGCGATGCGCAGCACGAACAGGTCGTTGAACGACTGGTCGAAGACCGCTTCGGTCGGCACGCGGGCATCGGAACAACCGAGCACCACCGCGAACGGCGCCTGCGTCGGCATCGCTCCCGGAAACAACGGCAGTCCCGACGTCATGGGGCTGATCGGAATCACGATCGGTTCGCCGATGTCCCGCCCCAGTGTGTGCTCCTGCATGCGATGAACAAGATTCTTGAGCCGGTCGTTTCCCTGAATCAGCGCGTCCAGCGCCGCCTTGGCATCGGGGATCTGGCGGGCGGTGATTGGCGCAAACGGGTCGTAACGGTAGATGACATCCATCAGTCGGTGCTTCCTGTAAACAAGTGGATCTATGACAGCGTGCGGCGCGAACGCGGGGGGGCGAGGCCGACATTGTGCCCGCAGCGGGCGACGCCTGCAAATTGATCGGGTGGAACGCGACATCAGACCAACGATTCGCAAGTGCTAGTCCGGATTATTCACCACGGAAAACACGGAAAGTCACGGAAGGGAAGAAGAGTAAGAAGTTGCGTGAAAGTATCTCGGCCTGCTCAGCATTCGAAGTGCAAGGTGGCGACATTGTGCAACTCTTCCACTTCCGTGAATTTCCGTGTTTTCCGTGGTTCCTCATGAATAATCCGGGCTAGGGATCGGGAATCCTCAACCCGTTCCGAGTCCCCGGTCGTGCGCCTCCAGATCCCGCATGTAGACCGCCAGCGTGGATTGCAGGGTCTCGCGACCGATCTGCCAGCGGGGCGATTCGTCGGTGTACCGATGACAGTGCTCGACCAGCATTCGGTGCAGGAACTTGAACAGGTGCCGGGGGACGCGCAGCCGGGCCAGGGTGCTCACCAGTTCCGGTTCGGTGATCGCGTCCTCAAACCAGGCTTTCAGTTTGGACGCCTCGGCCGGGTTGAGCGGGTTGCTGGCGCGGATGCGGTCGTTGGCCAAGTCGTAGAGTGACTCGCCCGTCCACTCCAGCGAGCGGATCAGGTTCTGCTTGTCCAGGCGCGAACGCTCGTAGAACTCCTTGTCCTCCTTCGCCAGGAAGTAGCTGACTTCGATCGGCAGCAGCAGCTTGAAGCCGACACCGGCCAGCTTCAGAAACTTGTTGTCGAGCATCGGCCACAGGAACGCCTTCATCCGCGCGGGAGAACCGTTCACCAAGTGCGGTTCGTCCACGCGGTCGACCAGCACCGTCACCGAATCGAAGCCGAGCGACTTCAAGATCGACAGCAGCTTGCCCAGCAGTTCGTAACGATCGTCACTCCGTTCGCGCGCCGGCAGCGGCTGACCGGTCAGGTCGGCTCCCTCAAAGCCCGACAGGATCTCGCGCAGCGGATTGATCTGGTGATCGAGCACCCGGACCTGGCGCTTGATCTTCCATGACAGCCATGTCAGCCAACCCTGCTTCCACAAGAAACAGGACCACGCGGCCAGTAACACCAGCCAGACCCACCAATTGCCGAACTGCGTCAGATAGCCGAGTTGGGCGAGCAGACCGAACAGTCCGATCGATACACCCGATCCGATCGCCAGCTCGCGCCAGGTCTTCCAATTCGCGAACCGCAGCTTGCGACGCAGGCTGGTCCAGCGATGCTGCACGCTGACGTGCGTGCTGCGGTCGTAGAAGGCGGCCAGCAGCAGCAGATCCCGCTTTTGCGGTCGCGTCAGGTTCTGCAACTTTTCACCACGGACTTCGAACGGCTGCGGTTCGCCATGCGTCCGTTCGTCGAGCACATCGTCGATCAGCTTGGTGACCGCCAGGGACAGGATGCAGTCGATGTGGTCCCACAACCGCCACTTCGACAACGTTCGCTCGGGCGAAGCACCCGGCCACGCCATCTTCTCGTGGAAGCAATCCAGGAACGGGTTGAAGTCGTCGTACTCGATGACGAACACCCGGTTGTCGGGATGTTCGCGGTTGAAGTTCGAAGTGTGGTCGACGATCTGCAGCCGCAGCGCCGTCTTGCCGCTTCCCTTTTCCCCGAAGACGACGGCCGTCGACGGCGTGCCGGGATCACCGTAGATCTTGTCCCACGCGGGATGAAACGTTCCCCGTGCGCAAAACTGCTGGAACAACGGGTCGGTCTGCGCGTCCTCCTGGCTGAACGGATTCTGCTTCAGCCCATGATGGTCGAGAAACTGCTGAACTTTCATCGCGTCATCAACTTTCGAATTCGTCTGTAGCCGGTCGACGGCGGGCATGCTGTCCTGGATGTCGGAAGACTCTACGCGCGGCACGGCACAGCGTCCACCGAATGCTCGCGATTCACCGTCCTTCAGATTGGTGGTTGCCGGTCCGTTGATTGGACTTGGTTGACAATTGCGAATCCAGCCGCGCTACTTGGCCTTCGATTCCTCGTTGCTGTTTCAGGGAGATGGTCCTGATGGGGCGGATACTGCTGGCCTTTCGAGTTTTTTTCGCGGTGCTGTTCAGCGGTGAAACCGCCACGCGCGTCAGGCGGGCACTGCCCGCGCCGGGTCCGACACCGGAGCCGGAAGCCCCGCGCGCCGCACCGGCTCCCAAGCCCGAAGAACGACCGCGTCCCGAAACCAAACGGCCCACTCAGAGCGAAGCCGTCACACTGCTCGCCACGCTGCAACGCGAAGCGCGACTCGTGGATTTCCTCAAAGAGGATTTGAGCAGCTATACGGACGATCAAGTCGGCGCGGCGGCGCGGGCCATTCAGCGGGACAGCGCGAAAGTTCTCGACCGCTTCTTCGCTCTGCAACCGATCGTCGCGGACGAAGAGGGCGCGAAGGTCAACGTCCCCGCCGGGTTCAACGCCGCGCGGTATCGCCTCACCGGCAATGTGACCGGCGAACCGCCGTTCACCGGCACGCTGCAACATCACGGCTGGGAAGCCACCATGTGCGAGCTGCCACAGTTCACCGGCAGCGACTCGGCCGCGAAGACGGTGGCTCCGGCGGAGGTCGAGATTGTGTGAATCAGTCACTGTCAGAAAAAGACCTCGCCGAGTTTGCTCTGCTTGGTTTGAAATACAAACTGCTTCGACTCGAACAGATTGTGGCTTGGGTCGATGAACTTATCGACGAGCGAGACAATCCTCCGACCTGGGCCATTGAGTTAGCGATGGCGAGCGACGCGGAAACGGCGGGATCAATCCTGCGATGGATACGGGGCGATGTCACTCCCGATTTGCCCGCGAAGCTGATTGGTGGCCTGCTCCTTCGCCGTCGGGATTGTGGGGCGTTGAATTGGCGGGACGTTACGGGCTTCGTCAGTGACTTGTACGATCGAGAATACGGCCGCGAAGAAGACCTTCGGTTGATTCCTCGGCAGTTGGCGTACGATCTGATCATTTCCGAGGAGTGGTTTTATCAACACGAGCTGTCCGAGGCAGATATGGACGCTCTTGTTGATCTTATCCTTCTTCCATTTCACGACTACGAAATACTGCTGCCTGGGTGGGCTTGTTGAATCAAGTTTCCCTCAGCTTTGGATGACTCAACGGGCGACACCATGACTTCAAGGTACATCATTGGAATCGATCTCGGTACGACGAACAGTGCGTTGGCTTATGCCGCGCTCGATGCCGAGAAGCCGGAAGTGAAGCTACTTCCCATTCCTCAGCTCGTTGCACCGGCGACGGTCGAGAATCGGAATCTGTTGCCGTCGTTTCTGTATCTCGCGCCGAAGATCGAGGCGTCGTCGGGCGCTTACGATTTGCCTTGGGCCACGGATCGCGAGTTCGCTGTCGGTGAGATGGCGCGGCGGCAGTCGGCCGAGATGCCCGAGCGGACGGTCGGCGCGGCCAAGTCGTGGTTGTGCCACAGCCGCGTTGATCGGCATCAGGCGATCCTGCCCTGGGGTGCCGGTGACGATGTCCCCAAGGTCAGTCCCGTGACCGCCGCGCGACGGTATCTGGAACACCTCGCCGCCGCCTGGCGCGACGCCTTTCCGAACGATCCGCTCGCCGATCAGCAAGTTGTGTTGACCGTCCCCGCCTCATTCGATGCCAGCGCCCGCGAACTGACCCGCGAAGCGGCGTCGCTGGCCGGCCTGCCGGATGGAACGGTGCTGCTCGAAGAACCGCAGGCCGCCGTCTATTCATGGCTCACCGCCATCGGCGAACGGTGGCGCAAGGTTCTCAAGGTGGGCGACACGCTGCTGGTCTGCGATGTCGGCGGAGGAACCACCGACCTGACGCTGGTCGGAGTCGCGGAAGAGGCGGGCGAGCTGGTCCTGAAGCGGATCGCGGTCGGCAACCATCTGCTTGTCGGTGGCGACAACATGGATCTCACGCTGGCCCATCATGTGGCGGGACTGTTCGCGAAGAAGGGAGTGATCCTCGATCCGTGGCAATCGGTCTCGCTGTGGCATTCCTGTCGTGCGGCCAAGGAAACGCTGCTCACCCCCGATGGACCGAAGAAGCATCCGGTCTCGGTCCTCGGCCGCGGCAGCAAGCTGATCGGCGGCACGGTCACGGTGGATGTCCCGCGCGATGCGACATTGGAGCTGCTGGTGAACGGCTTCTTCCCGCAGTGCGGTGTCGGTGATCGACCGGCGCGGCAACGCGCGTCCGGCTTCCAGGAACTGGGCCTGCCCTATGAAGCCGATACGGCGGTGACGAAGCATCTGGCCGCGTTCCTGCAGAATCACGGCGAGTCCGAGGGCCAGCCGGCGCGACCGACTCATGTGCTGTTCAACGGCGGCGTCTTCAAGGCCGACCCGCTGCGTCAACGGTTGCTCGACACGCTCAAGGCGTGGTTCCCCGAAACGGCGCCGCTATCGCTGGAAGGGATCCACGATCTCGACTACGCGGTCGCCCGCGGGGCCGCGTACTACGGCTGGGCCAAGACCAACGGTGGCGTGCGCATTCGCGGCGGCGCGGCCCGGTCTTACTACATCGGCATCGAATCCGCGGGCCTGGCAATCCCCGGAGCCCCGCGGCCATTGCGGGCCTTGTGCGTCGTCCCTTTCGGCATGGAAGAGGGGACCGAGGTCGACGTCCCGTCCGAATCAATCGGCCTGATCGTCGGACAGCCGGCTCATTTCCGGTTCTTCAATTCATCGACCCGCAAGGACGACGATCCCGGCGTGCGGTTGCAGCGCTGGACGGACGACGAACTATCCGAGACCGATTCGCTGGAAGCGACGCTCCCCAAGGACGACGCCTTGGACGATCACTACGTCCCGGTCCAGTTCCACACCAAGATCACCGAACTGGGCGTGTTGGAACTGTGGTGTGTCAGCACCCGCGGCAGTGGCCGCTGGAAGCTGGAATTCAGCGTGCGGGACGACGCGGAACACTGAGTTGCCCGGCGGGCCATCCGCAAGATCCTCTTCCAACATGTTCGCGTTGGGGTCGAGGGATTGAGGTCCACTGCAAACCCGGTCATCGCGCCACGCGCCTGACGTCCGTCCACTTCGCTGGCGATTCAACAGTCCGTCCGGGAACGCCAAGGATCGGCGCAGAAATAACTGTCGCATTGTCGCCTTTCGCTCCGCGAAAGGACGTTCTTTCGCGGAGCGAAAGACGACCGTAATTGATGCGCCGATCCCAAGGATTCCATGAGCCGCGTCGCCTGAACCTTCGCGCGCGGGACGAAACTGGCTCGGCCCGCGAGTCCGTCACAGGCGCTGCCACTCTCACGACCGGAAGACCCGTCAGTTTCCTCCATCGAGAAGATCGGGATTCCGGCGTGTAATCGCGTCCGCACCGTGCTAAATTGCCGCGAGAATCAGCACCGGTCCAGTCGATGTCCAGTCGATGTCTTGGACCGGGATGAAGAGAGGTTGAGGGTTCAATTTTTCAGGTCCAGACACGGTACGCTCCAATTCTTCACCGTTTTTTGAATTCTCGGGGTTGTTTGCGTCATGGCCATTCAGATCATCAACTGCCCGGCGTGTGGCACCTTCCTGCTGGATGACACCGCCGAATGTCACGCGTGCGGACACGTCCTGCACGCCCATCTCACCTCGACCACCCAGCGGCGGTCGTCGTTGCCGACCGATCAGGCGGTCGACGATGACATGCATGTTTGTTCGACGTGCGGCGAGTCGTGCCGCAAGGGGCTGGTCCGCTGCTGGAATTGTGGAGCGTTCACGCGTGCCGACATTGAAGCGGCCTATCGCCAGCGAATCGAATCGCCCGACGTCGACCGCGTCTTCGACATGCAGGAATTGGACGCCACGTCCGTGACCGAGCAGGATTCCATGGTCCGGCGGTCGCTGGCGACTCCCGAGAACCTGATGGATGCTCTGCCGCTGGCGCGCGAGGACAACTACGGCACGGACGATTTCGAATTGTCGGATGACGTCCACATGTCCGACGCCGACGATTCGGCATTCGATCTGTCGGACGAAATCCATTTGCGAAACGAAAACTCGGACGGTGCCGATTTCCAAGCTCCCGTCGACACGATGCAACCGATTGAAGACCTTCCCGCGGCGCGGCCGGGTCTGCCGCCCGATCAGGAAATGGAGACCATTCCGCTGCTCTCCAGCCGCCCGGTGGAATCGGAAGCTCAGCCCTCGTTTTCGCCGCTGGGAGGAGCCGCCGCCGCCCCCGTCGAGCACGCCGCCACCAAGCCCGCGCTCTCTCCCGAAGACGAACTGATGAAGATCGCCGCGGACGAAGAGGCCGAGATTTCACAGGTGCGAAAGGGATTGCTGTCGAAGGACAGCTTCGTCGTGTTCTGTCCGCAGGGACACCGCATCCGCGTCCGCGACAAGTTTCGCGGGAAGTCCGGCAAGTGCCCCAGTTGCGGGTCGGTCTTCATTGTTCCGAAGAAGTCCGGTCCGAAACCGAAAAAGAAAACCGATGTGGAAATTGACACTGTCGGCGGCGGTTCGGCGGGAACCCCCTCGGGCCGTTACGCGCGATGGCTGGATGACGTGCATCTGCACAACGTCGTCCCAGAAAAGCTGAAGCTCAAGGCGGACAGCCTGCTGAACGAGTTCATGACGGTCGACGTCGGCTTTGCCGGCAGCGAGATTCTGTTGGTCACTTTGGTGGCGGCCGGAGGACTGTTTGGTGGCGCTGCGAAGAAGAAGCCGGCCGTTCGCATGGCGATGCTCGAATACTTCGCCAACCCGGACGCATCGCCCGATGGACTGTCCGCAGCGGCGAAGCGGCTGATCGCGAAAGAAACCTTTTCCCAAATTGTCCTGGCCCAACCTGTGCCCGTCGGAGTGGAATCGCTGTTTGGCA
>JAYTIB010000697.1:0-3568 GCA_043732205.1 Schlesneria sp.
TCGAAGTCGCGGATGTGCAGCCATTGGCAGCCGAATTCGGTGGCCAGTCGGCGAGTGCGCGGATCGCGCAACATTCGCTGCATTTGCGAGACCAGCACGTCGGTCTCATGGAGTCGTCCGGCGGTGGCTACCGCTCGCAGTTCTTCGTCCGGTTGCGACGACCAGAGGAAGTAACTGAGCCGGTTGGCGAGTTCGAAGTCTGACACCGGAGCCTGTCCGGTGCCGGGCGACGGCTTCTCGACACGGTACAAGAATGCCGGGGCGATCAGCACGCGCGCCATCGTCAGCCGAATCGCGTCCTCGTGCGACATCTCCTCCTTGCGCAGGCGGCCGTAGAGGTTTCGCAACTCGGTCGACTCGGCGTCGGTCAATGGTCGGCGGTACGCCTTGCCCGCGAACTGCAACATGGATGCGAGGTGCGCCGGTTGCGTGTCGACGAGCAACTGGCGAAACGCCGCCGCGCGGTCGTTGATCGGTTTGCGGAGCGGTTCGAAGACCTTCGGGTCGGCATCCTGCGTGGCGTACTCCATCAGTTGCAAATAGGCATCGACCAGCGTCAGGGCATCGCGGCTGACGTAGTGCAGTTCGTCCCACAGCTTGTTGAGTTGCTGTTGTTCGGTGTCGCTGAGCATCAGCCGGGCGAGTTGATGGTCTTCGCGATAGAACAGCGTCAGCGTGACCACTTCATCGACGGGGACGATCTTGGTGTAACAGAGGGCCGACGGAAACAACTGGCGAAAGTCCTCCATCGCCGCTTCGACCCGTGTCCGGGCTTCACTGCCGTCGTTGACAATGATCGGTGTGGCATACGACACACCGCGGTTGTTCGATGTCCAGGGTCCGGTGCCGGTCGTCTCGGCCACCGCTGTCGGCAACAGACCGAGTGGGCCATCGGGCTTTGTGGTCATGTGGACCAGTTGCACGCTTCCCTCCGCGCCGGACTTCGGATCGAGCCGACCGGTCGTCACCAGTTCACACCCCGCCACCAGATCCGCAGGCAGGCGGATTTCGATCACAGCCGGTGCCCTCGCCCCCAGACTGGCGGCCTCAATCGCGGACCCGTCGGGATGTTTGCCGAAGAGCGCCGGATCGAGTCCGACCGTTGCGGCGAACTTGTTCGTGTCGCCATCCTGCGCGGGATCAGCGGGCGGCGCGGCATCGGGGCGAGCCAACCAGTTTCGCAGGAACTGTCCGAAGAGCGGTCCGTTAAGCGATGACAACTGGCGGTAGAGCACCGCATCTGGACTCTCCTTGCCGTCAACAAGTTTGACCTCAGGAGCTCCGGCGATGAGTAGCTTCTGAATCTCGCCGGCCAGGCGCATTTTCTCTTCAGTGGTCGCAGCCGATTGCCACTTCGCCAACAGGGAATCGGGAGGGATCACCGGTCCCACATCGCCCGTGACCGGCTCGGTGTAGAAGTGCCAGACACCGTCATTGCCGAAGCCGTCCGCATGGGGATTGGCCGCGAGGACACTCGGTGAGACATCGCGCGACAAGTTCCATTGCCGGTCGCCGCTGCCGAGAGTTAGATCGACGGCGGTGAGATCGCACGAATGATTGCCGTCGCGCGGTCCGATCACCACGCTGACCATGTCGCCCGCCTTGACTGACAGGTTTTCAAAGGGACCGACGATGATCTCTTTCGCCCCCTGCGAGACACCCGCGGCCAGACGCTGGCGGGTGTTGCCGCGCCGGACTTCCAGCGACCACGTCACCCCGTTGCCGCATTCCGGGTGGGCATGCTGCACCTTCGCGTCGACACGGAACTTGCCTGCGACGGGACTGCGCCAGCCGGCCACGATGTTCAGTGTCGGCGACGGATGCACCGCGACGCTGTGCGGCTTCATGTTGCCGGGAACGCGGACATGTTGGTCCGAGGAATTGGCCGACACGTTCGGAGTCGCGGGCGATCCCCAGCCCTTGATGAAGTCGTATGTCGGGTTGTTGAATTTCTCGGTGAGGTGCGAGTCGATCTTGATCGTGCTGCCGGTTCCGATCCCGAGATAGTCGAGCCACGCGCCGAGCAGTTCCGGTTCGACCTCGAACTTCTGCGCGAGCGCCGCCAGCTCCAGCGGCTTTTCGGAGGCGCTCGCTTCGGCCGCCGCCGCCAGACACTTGGCAGCGGACGTGAAGATCCGTTCACGCCGCGTCACGAGCTGGCGGTAGATGCCACGCACATCGCGGAGCAGCAGGTCCGGTCGGCCGGGCGCCACCAGTCGCGGACGCTCCCACACGACATAGTCGTGCTCGTTTCCATCGCCGGCGTCACCGGCGGCCAGATAGAGCGTGATCTCCTTCTGATCCGATGCGGCCGGCAACTTCATCCGCAGTTCCTGTCGCGACGCCAGGGGTGTCACCGGTTCCTGCCAGCCCTTGGGGCCGCCGACCTTCCCGATGTGACCGACGCTGGAGAACCGCCACAGCCCCTTCTGCCACAGACCAATCTCCGCGGCCAGCGATTCGGCCTGATCCGGTTTGGCCGCGCGCCAGCGCGTTCGCACGGTGTCCAGCAACAGCGACGGCTTTGGGTTCGGATCGCTCAGCGTCCGCCAGAGCAGTCCGAGATACTTCGCGTTCACTCCCCGTTCCTTGGCGACAGTCTCGATCGACTTGCGCCCCGCCGCGAGCGCGTCCCGTTCGACCAGCGTGGCGGCGATGTACTTCTCGACGGCCAACCGTCCGCCATCGTTGGTCTCGAAGACGATCCCCTGCAGGTTGACGCGCGAGGCGCCGCCGGAATCCGCATGCGTGCGGTACATTGTGCGGATCTTCACGAGCGTGTCGTTCGTCCAGTCACTCGGCGTGTCCGATGGAGAGAACCGGATGCCGTCGGGCAGCAGCACCGCATGCTGCGTGACCTCCTTGGCGGCGTCGAGATACTTCGTGATCAAAGCCGGTGACATGACCAGCGCATTGCCGGTGTTGGTGAACCCTTCGCCCGCCGCCCCGTCGACGGGAAACTCGCGCGCGGGGTTCAATGATTCGATCCCCGTCAGATCGCGCAGCGTGTACGTGTATTCGGCGTTGCTGAGCCGCCGCAGCACGACCCGGCCGGGATCGCCCGCCCGCGCATTCGCCTCGAACGTCAGGTATCCACGCACCCACTGTTGCAGTTGTTTCCGCTCGGCATCGCTGGGTTGTTTCGCATCCTTGGGAGGCATCTGCACGCTGTCGAGCATCTCGCCCGCCTTCTGCCAGACCTTGGCGTGCTTGCGGACCTCGGTGAGACTCGTGAAGACGGTCAGGTCGACATCCGCCTCCATCTTCTTCGGGCTGTGGCACTCATGGCAGTACTTCGCCAGCAGCGGCAGAACGTCGGTCTTGTAAGAGTTCGCCAGCGCCGTCACCGCAGCGTCATCCGCCCGCGCGAGGGGTGGCGCGACCGCCATCAACGCCAGCAGCAAGAGGTTTGAGACGATCCCGTTCCGTGTCCCCGTCGCTTCGCGATTCATGCTCGACTCCTCGACATCACTGATGGCAACTCTGACGTGACCGACAAAAGTCCGAATCAGGTGAGCCGGGCGGCGTCAGCCCCCGGATTCCTAGCTGCAATCGCAAGAGTCCGGGG
>JAYTIB010000698.1:0-3567 GCA_043732205.1 Schlesneria sp.
ACCACACGGACTTGTTCGACACCCGTGTCTTCCCCAAGGAGGCGCTTTCTGTCACTACCAAACCCCCGACAAACAATCCCGGAACGCCGGTTACACCCAAATGACTTCAGAGACAAGGCGGGATATCCCCACCTTGTTTCGTTCTTTGCCGTGCTCTTGGAAGTCTAACGGCTTGGAGCGGCCCGTCGTCTGACGGCCTCCCCGCCACCCAATCCCTCCGTGTCATCACCGCGCTGGCTAACAGCTTCCACCTCGCCGTAGAATCTGCAACGGCATCGTCAGCGGCCGACAGGGTGTGATTGGTGAGGCGAGGAGTCTTTTTGATGTTGACCATTTCCGATGAGTTGTTGTGTGAGTCACAAATGGCCGAGGATGAGGCACGGGTGGAAATCGCCTGTCGACTCTTCGATGCCGGCAAGCTGACGTTTCCAGTCGCGGCGCGCTGGGCGTTGCTGTCGCGGCGAGATTTTGAACAAGAGCTTCTCAATCGCGGGCTTCCCATTGTGCGTATCAGTGACGAGTCGCTGGACGAGGATCTTCGCACGCTTCAGAAACTGGTCTGAGCGATGGCTGTCGTCGTCAGTGACACCTCACCCATTCGTGCGCTGGCGCATCTCGACTTGCTGCCGGTGCTCGACGCTCTGTTTGGCAAGGTTCTGATTCCACCGGTCGTCGTGCGTGAGCTGTTCAATCCGCCGGACCGGTTTGTCAGCCTGGTTGTTGCGGACTTCCCATTTCTGGAAGTTTGCAGTCCAGCCGACAAGGGACTTGTTGACCGATTGGGGCAGACACTTGACCTCGGTGAGGCGGAAGCGATTGCACTGGCTTGTGAAGTCCAGGCGGAAGCGCTATTGATCGACGAGGATGCCGGACGCGGTGTCGCACGCCGGATGGGGCTGCTTCCACTCGGGACGGTGGGACTTCTGCTGCGAGCCAAGGAGCGCGGACTCTGTGGCGACATTGGGCCGCTGCTGGACCGTTTGCGCAGTGAGCTGCGTTTTTTCATTTCCGAGTCGCTGTTTTCGAAAGCCATTCGTTTGGCGGGTGAGAACGATCCAACCGGCGATTGAGCGTTCCGGGAATGTAGGCTTCGGAGTCCTCGGCGAAGCCGTGTGAATGGGAGCGGACTCTCCCTCGGCACTGCTTGGCCCGAAGTGGCCAAGCAGTGGCACGGCTAACTTTGAGTGCGTCATTCAAGCGGGGCCACCCCGTCCACACCCGAATCCCCCGTGGGCTTCGACGTCTTGCATCACGCGCTGGCGGCGAAATCACTGTCGGCGGTTGCCGGCTTGCGCAGGGTGTCGAGGCTGTCACGGGTCAGTTGGTCGATCATCTCCTTCAGTTCCGGTTGATCGGCTCCCACGGTCGGTGAGAACCCCGCGCGTTCGGCCACGAGCAGGCTGAGCAGTGTGCCCAGCATGCCGCTTTGGGGACCAAGGGCGTCCTTGTCCGAGCCCCCCGCCATCGTGAACAGTCTTTCGGGGACGAGTGGTCGTGTGGCGTGAGCCAACTCGCGCGAGGCGAAGGCCAGCGCGAAAAGTCTCGGGTCGCCATACGACGCGATCTTGCGTTGCAACACCGACGCTTCGGCCAGACCCTCTTGCAAAATGCGTTGCGCTTCGCCGCGACCGGTGAGCCGGTTGCGCTGGCTTTCGGCTTCGGCCAGCACGCGGACCTGTTCGGCGTGACGAGTCGCGCGGGCGACTTCGGCGTCACCCTCGCACTCGGCCATCTGCACTTTCAGCCGCGTGTTGGTCAGTTCGGTTTGAGTCACCATGATGGCCCGATCGTTCTGACGTTTGGCGAGCGCGACTTCGGCGTCGCCCTTGCTCTCGGCAATCTGCACCTGGAGCTTGGCGTTGGTCAGCGAAGTCTGCATCTCGGCCTGCGCCTTCGCCTCGTTGAGCGTTCTCAACTTGTCGTTGGCCTCGCGCTGGCGTTCGTACGTTTCCAGTTGCTCGATCGACAACTGCCTCATGCGGAGTTGTTCGAGCAACGATTCGATCTTGCCGTCGTCTCCGGCGGCGTCCGGTTTGCCGATCAGCACGTCCACGCATTCGATGTCGAACTCGTGGAAGCGGCGTTTCAATTCGGCCTGCGCCGCGCGCTGGATCACGTCACGTTCGTGCAACAGTTCGAGCATCGTCTGTTTGTGGGCGATGTCCCGGAAGTAGGCCGACAGCAGCGGATCGAGCGTCTGCGTGATGAGCTTCTTCACGTCACCGAATCGCTGAATGACGCTCGGTGCGCGTTGATAGTCGATGTGAACGACCACCGACAACGGCAACGAAGGCTCGTAGGCGTCGCGTGTGACGAGGTCAATTGAACGCAGGTTCTCGTCGTAGCGGTGAGTCTCCGTTCGTCCGGTAATCCAGTGCAAAACAAAGTTTGTCGTGGGAACGAGGACGATGTTCCCCGCATAGGTGTTGAACGCGTACTTGCCCGGTCCGAGCGGACGTTCCCACACGCCGCGCTCGCCCTCGGCGACCTGCTCGCCGTGACGGAACGCCGTGCCCGACAGGTCCTGGCCGGTGCGACCGTAGTAGCTGACGACGACGCCGACATGACCGATCGGCACGACGGTCTTCGGAATCGTCTCGACCGACGCAAACCAGCGGTTGATGAAGTACGTGCCGTCCGTCAGCGTTTGATACTGCCGACCGCGACGGCCTCCCGCCGCAAGGAACGACTCAGGATCCTGGAAGTTGTTGTGATCATGACCGAGCGGCGAGTCGCCTCCCACCGGCGGCGCGATCAGTTCGCCCGTCGGCAGTGACGGGCCGTCGTGAATCGTCACGATGCCGACGTTGTCGTCGTTCGCCGCGCTTTCAGAAGTCGCTTCACTGCTCGACACACTGTGCCGGCCGATTACGATCGGTTGGAAGCCGTTCACGCCGCGCAGTTCCTCCTGCCACTGGCTGACCGCCGTTCGTTCGTGAGGTTCCTGAACCTGCAACAGTGCGAAGACATCGCTGTTGGTGATGACCACGAACAGCGCCGGGTTGATGGCGTAGACACCCTCGCGCAGGATGGCTCGCTGACGACCGCGCTGTCCGCGCGGGTGCTCGACACCCGGATCAAGGAACACCATCGCATCCTGTGCGTTGTTGCACGGGACGACGCGACCGAGCGTCTGGCTCGGAGAGAGCGGCTCACCGTCGCGAGCGTAGACATAACCGATCTCACTCTGCGGGATCGTCACCAGCCGCGTCTTGTGAAAGCGGTACTGCCAGCGCCAGTAGCCAAAGTGCAGACCACCGCGCAGCAGCTTCGCCTGATAGCCGGCCTCGCCGTTGAGGGCGAGGATGCGGCCCTCGCCCAATGAGCCCTTGCCCGACCACAACTTCTCGACCACGCCCACGCGATTGTGCGGGATGTATCGGGCGCAGAGCCAGAGCAGGAACAGCACGAGCGGAATGCCGATCCCCAACAACATCCACACGCTGGCATTCATCAGCCAGCCACCGATCTCGTTCAGCGTCATGCCGCTGAACAGAATCTCGGTCAGTTTTTGCACCGCCGGAACGACCACGAATTTCACAGCCCAAACCTCCCTCGAGCGCGATC
>JAYTIB010000699.1:0-9265 GCA_043732205.1 Schlesneria sp.
GTTCGAGAATTAACTGTCGCATTGTCGCTGATCGCTCCGCGATCAGAACGTTGGATCGCGGAGCGATCCACGACAATAATTTCTCGAACGGTCCTTACCGTAGTCCCGCCGCTCCGTCGGCGGGACGTCCTGCAACGAGCGTCTTCGAATGTGTGGAGACCACAATCGCAGCGGTCCCGTCGGCGGAGCGACGGGACTACGGTATCTGGGTCAGCGGTCATGCACCGCCATGGCGTTCGAGCAGCACCACGGACGTGTCGTCGTGCCGGCCTGAACCCTCGGTGTAGGCTTCGGAATCGTCGAACAGCGCCTGCAGGGCCTCTTTGAGCGTGCCTTGTTGCCGGGAGTGCAATGTGTTCTTGATCCCGTCCACGCCGAACTCGCCGGTCTTGGTTGCCTTGTGTTCGGGAAACGCCTCCTGCAGTCCGTCGGTGTAGAACATGAGCCGGTACGTTTCGGGCAGTTTGTACGTGTACGTGTCGTAGTCGATGTCGGGATAGATCGCCAGCGGCAGTCCCGCGGACGAGTCGGCCTCCAGCGCCCGGATCTCACCGGTCGCCATGTCCTGAACGAGCGGGATCGGGTGTCCGGCCGACGTCCATTGCAACTCGTTGGTGTCCAGCCGCAGCAGACCGTAACAGAGCGTGATGAAGCCACCCTCCTCGTTCACGACGGAATGCTGGCAGAGTTGGTTGTTGATTTCGGTGACGAACGCCGCCGTGTTTTCATAGCGGTGCGTGCGGATCATGCGGACGAGAGTGTGCATGACCATGATGGACATGGCCGCCTTCATCCCGTGCCCCGAGGCATCGCCGACCAGCAGCACGATTTGATTGTCGTCCAGGGTGAAAACGTCGTAGTAATCACCACCGGCCATCGTGACGACCCGTCCGCCCGCGACGCGGATCTGCGAGGGTTCGTACCGTGCCAGGATCGAGCAACCGGCGGGTGCGTCGATGTGCGAGGGGATCATCGATTCCTGCAGCTTGCGGACGGACTGAACCTCCTCGCGCAGCTTCTCGGCCACCTGCTGATCCTGCAGCGCCCGGACCGCCTCGACGGCACTCTCCAGGACGGCCAGCAGCATGAACAGGTAGTCACCCTGCTCGTCGCGGATGGCGTAGGCGGTCATGCCGTTGGTCATGAAGCGGACGACGCGATAGACGTCTCCGTTGTTGCACGCCCCCACGATGGGCATGTTGGGCCGCAACCGTCTGATCTTCTTGAACGTCTCGAACCCGGCATCGACATCCGGCAGGGTGATCGCCATGAACAGGACGTCCCACGGCTCGTCCGAGTTCACCTGCGTGAGCAACTCGTCCTCGCCGAGGACCACGTTCGCCTCATGGTCGCCGATCCCCAGATACATCGACACCAGATCCGCCTGATCCGGATTGTCCCATCCCACCAGAATTCGCATTCAGAAACCTCCGCGGCGCTGTTGGAGACAAATCAAAGCAGAGTCATCTTGGACTGCTGCCTGGTCACAATTTCCGTCTACTTTACTCTGTGGCATCGTCGAAATTGAATGGTCGCGTTTGATCGTTGACCGGTGGCTTGGGTGCCGGCGTTGGACGTTTCGAGCGGCTCTTCCGGCCGGTTTCCGGCGGATTCGCGGGACTCTCACTCGCGGTGCCACCCCTTGGCTTCCGCTGCCTTGGTTCCTTGGGCGTGGCCGGGGCGCTGACTTTTGGTTCGGGGGCACCGACCAGCGGATCTCCCTCATTGATGAACCGGAGCCGTTCCAAACCCCGCGCGATGTATTCGTCGCTGATGTCGAAGGCGAGGAAGTTGCGACCGAGTTTCTTGGCGACGCAAACCGTCGTCGCGCTGCCGCTGAACGGGTCGAGGACCAGTTCGCCGGGATTCGAACTGACCTTGATGATGCGGCCCAATAACTGTTCGGGCATCTGGCAGCCGTGGAAGCCTTCGCGCTCCTTGAACGTGCCGGCGACGCGCGGGAAGTACCACGTGTCTTCGTCCGGGTTCAGACCATCGGTCAGGTCTTGCGGACGGAGAATCCACGTGTCGTCGGGCAGTCGGCCGGCTGGGTTGCCGCGCGCATCCGCGTAAACCGTTTGCCTCGCCGACGGGACCGCGATGGCGGCACCGTTGAACGTACACTTCTTCGCGTCCTTCACGAAGTGAAAGATGTGCGTGTGCGAGCGGCTGAACTTGTACTTGCAGTTCACGCCGAAGGTGTAGTACCAGATGACCCAGCTTCGACAGTGGAAGCCGATCTCCTGGCTGAGCAGTTTCAACTCGGCGGCGTAGTCGTCGCCGATCGCCAGCCAGAACGTGCCTGTCGGTTTGAGGACGCGGTGGACGCCCCCGATCCACTGCCGCGACCAGTCGAGGTACTGCTGCGGAGCCTTCCGATCCTTGTAGACGTCGTATGCGTACCCGATGTTGAACGGGGGGTCGGCGAAGGCGAGGTCGACGCATCCTTCGTCCATTTGTTGCATGGCTTCGATGCAATCCAGGCGGTGAATCGTGTTGGGGACGAGCATCGAACAGACCTCCGTGCAGAGCAAACATCGGGCGCCCGGAAACCGGGTGCGAATTCGGTCGCGTATCGTGACAGATCGCGAACGAAATTTCACTCCGGCCAGTCCGTAGATTTACATCGGCCTGATCCGGGGTAGAGGCCCGCAACCACCAATCCCATCAACAATCGTCTGGCGAACGCCTTGCGCGCGGGATAGACTCGGCCCCCGACCTGTGTGCCGGGTCTTGCCACCAATTCACGAGTCGACTGTTTCCGAGGTGTTCGATGTTTCAGAAGCTGGGTTCACTCGTACTGGTCGTTGCGGTTGTCGCCACGGCGTGGCCGGTTTCGTGCGACGCGTACGTTCAACGATTGAGTTTTCCGTTGACGGGGCACCGAAACTTCCCGACGGCCAAGGGGTCGGTCAGCTTTTCGGAGAGCTTTGGGGAAACCAATCGAAGCGATGGCGCGACACTGATCGTCGAAGTCAGCAACGTCCCGCTCGCGGAAGGAACCGAACTGGTCGTGCTGGTCCACGAAAAGGAAGTGGGCACCCTGACGCTGAACAAGCAGCACCGCGGACGACTGGTCTTGGAGTCGGGATTCAAAAGGTCCGTTCCACGACTGGCACCAGCATCGTTCGTGTCGGTGAAGATCCCGGGGGGATCGACTGTGGTTTGGTAGTCCGCCATCGCGGTCCACTTGTGTGAATTGCACCTCTGGAACGTGTTGGGCAAGCGGCAAGTGTGTGCTTCCCCGCCACTGGGCTTGCCCCAGTGGCTCGGCGGCTTTTGCACTACTGGACTTGTCGGCGTTCATGATCGGCGTCCTTGAGTAGCTCAAAGGCCGTTAAACCACCGAGATGAACTCGGTGGCGGGTCGATTGATCATTGCCGCTCGTTTTGAGTCGTTCGCGAAAAGCCCGGTCAGCCATCTGGCACGCGCCCCTTGAGCCCCCTTAGACTGCCGGGGCCATGCATTACATCCCTGAATCCACCTGCGAAATGCTGCGCGGCGATCCGACGGCCACCGGCAGCCCGACTCGCAGCAGTTTTCATTACCTGTCCGCGCCGCTGTACGTGCTGACTTCCTGCGTCGCCGCGCTGCTGATCGCGGATTGGCTGATGACTTCCGGAACCGCAGCCGATTCCACTGCGGGTTCCCTCCGTCTTCCCACCGGATGGCCGAACGCGCTGTTCGGCTATCGCTTCGCGCTGGTGGGTGCCGTGTTGGGTGGCGCGAGAATCCTGTATCACGCGCTCGACGGTCTACTGTCCGGCCGCATCGGTGCGGACCTGGCGCTGACGATCGCCTGTCTCGCCGCGATCGTGCTGGGAGAGCATCAAACCGCGGGACTGGTCGTGCTGATTTCGTTGGTCGGCGAGAGCCTGGAGGGCTACACGATCGACCGGGCCCGCTGGGCGGTTCGTCAAACGTTTGCCTTGCAACCGGCGATGGCTCATCTGACTCAGGATGGCCGCGAGCGCGATGTCCCGATCGCCGAAGTGCGCGTCGGTGACTTCGTGGTGGTGCGACCGGGTGAACGAGTCCCCACCGACGGCAAGGTCGTTTCGGGAAAGTCGGCCGTCGACCAGAGCGCCTTCACGGGTGAGAGCCTGCCGGTGGACAAGTCGGCCGGCGACAAGGTGTTTGCCGGGGCTCTCAATCAGTTCGGTTCATTGACAGTCGTCGCGGAACAGATCGGCAGCAATACGGCGCTGGCCCGTGTGGCCGGACTGGTCGGGTCTGCGGCAACGCGCAAGGCCGATTTGGAACGGACGGTCGACCGGCTGGCGCGCTGGTTCCTGCCCGCGGTGTTGGGCGCGGCGCTCTGCACGTGGGTCGGGTGGTGGATCGCCGTGGGATCGTGGCAGCGCGGAATCCTGCCAGCACTGGGAGTGTTGGTGGTGGCGTGTCCGTGCCCGCTCGTGTTGGCAACACCGGCCGCGGTGATGGCGGCGCTGGCGTGGTTGGCGCGGCGCGGCGTGGTGGTTCGCGGCTCGCAGTCTCTGGAGCGATTGGCACTCGTCGACACCTTCGCGTTCGACAAGACCGGCACGCTGACTCAGGGGGCGTTGGCACTCGGTGAAATCGTCACCACCGGCGAGCTTGGTCCGAACGATGTCTTGCGGGCTGCAGCCATCGCGGAACGTCAGAGCGAGCATCTGTTGGCGCGCGTGCTGGTGACGTCCGCCGAACAACGCGGGTTACGAGTGGCCGCTCCGATCGAGTTCGAATCGTTCGCCGGGGCCGGCGTCATCGCCAAGGTTTGGGATCGGGACTTGGGTGGAGCGGACGATGCCGCGACTACGCACTCCGTTGTCGTCGGCAACCGGCGGATGCTCGATCGTGGCGACATCGCGTTTTCCGCGGACGTCGCCGCGTTGCTCAAGGACCGCGAAGCCGCGGGGGAATCGCCGCTGGTGGTTGCGATCGACGGGCTGATCGTCGGTGTGATCGGCGTGCGTGAGACGATCCGGGCCGAATCGTTGCAGATGCTGCGTGAATTGCAGGCCGCGGGGATCACTCAATTCGCGCTGCTGACGGGCGACCGACCACAGCCGGCGGATGCGGTGGTCCGGGCGATGGGCTTGTTCGACCACGTGGCGACGGAGCAGCTTCCCGCCGACAAGGCTCAGTGGATTGAAGACGCTCGAAAGGCGGGACGTCATGTGGCGATGGTCGGAGACGGAGTCAACGATGCACCGGCCCTGGCCACCGCTGACGTCGGATTGGCACTCGGCCGCGCGGGCGCTGATCTCACGGCCGAAGCCGGCGACATCCTGTTGCTGGGTGATCCGCTCCGTCCGCTGCCCGGCTTGTTGCGGTTGTCGCGAGCGCTCGTGAGGAACATCTGGCAGAGCATCATTCTGTTCGCGTTCGGCTTGAACGGTCTGGGAGTTCTCGCGTGTTCGTTCGGGTGGCTCAGTCCGGTCGGCGGAGCGTTGTTTCACGAAGTCGCCTCACTGGCGGTGATGGTCAACGCGATGCGGCTGTTGTGGTTTGACGGCTGGTCGAGTTCCACAGCCACGCGCTGGCATGCGGAACTGTTGGGCGCGGCCGACTGGCTGGCCGCGTCCGCGTCGCCGTCACGTTGGATTTTCTGGCTGATGGAACGCTGGCAATTGAGCGTCAAGCTGATTGGCGCCACCGCATTTGTGGCGTGGATGATGTCCGGACTGGTGTTGATTGAAGAGGATCAGCAGGCGCTGGTGACGCGTTTTGGACGCCATCAAGCTTCTCTCTCGGCCGGTCTGCATTGGCGCTGGCCCGCACCGCTCGAACGAGTGATCCGCGAGCCGGCGGATCGGGTCCGCAGCGTCGGAATCGGGTTTCGCAACCCGGAGCCGTCGGCGCGAATCACAACGACCGGACAGACCAAGAAGAAGGGGACCGATGATCTCGGACCGGGAATCGTCGAATGGACCAGCGCGCACGAGGATCGCGAAACCGGTGCCGCGGCCGACGAGTCGCTGTTGCTGACCGCCGATGAAGTGCCGGTCGAACTGACGGCCGAGGTGACGTATCGCATCCGCGACCTGAAGCAGTTCACGTTCGGCGGCACGCGCCGTCCCGACGACGTGCTGCGCGCCACGGCCGAGGGCGTGCTGCGTGACTTGGCGGCTCAGGCCACACTCGATCAGTTGCTGACCGATCGACGCGCCGTACTCGAACGACAATCGCTGGTACACCTGCAACAGCGGATCGAAGGCTATGACCTCGGCGTGACGGTGCTCGACCTGCAATGGCTCGACGTCCACCCCCCGAAGGCGGTCGTGCCAGCCTATCGCCAGGTGGCCGATGCGTTGGAGGACCGCGAACTGCTGATCAACGAAGCTCAGGCGTACGCGGACCGGATCCTGCTGGGAGCGGTCGGCGAAGAGGCGGTGCGGCGGTTGAACCGTGCCCCGCGTCCCCCGGCCAAACCCGCGTCCGACGCAATGCAGCAACCCGACTGGACTCTGGATGACGCGCTGTGGCAACAGTTGATGGGCGAGCAGCGTGACGGACAACCCGTGCTGTCCGGCAGCGCGGCCGCCGTGCTGAACGAAGCGCGCGTCAAGGCCGCTCAACGTCGCGCATCCGCTGGTTCAAACGCAGCGCGGCTGGAGCGGTTGCTGGCGGAGTACCGCACGGCTCCGCGCTTGACGACACAGCATCTCTACTGGGACACCGTCATCCAGACGCTGTCCAACCGCCCACTGACGATCGTGGATCCCCGCGCGGCCAATCGTCAGCATCTGTGGTTGGGAGACATGCCCACTCCATTGCCGATTCCGGCGGTGCCAAGAGTGGCTCCGGATCTGGAGATCAAGGAGTGACACGTTTGTTCGTACGTCGTTAATGGCTAGGCTGGTTTGGCTTTCGCTGCTTCAATCGCTGCTGCCGTAAGCATCTCCCTGATATCGTCGATGCTGTAAGGCGGCGTACGCAGATGAATCATCGCATGGCAATTCGGACAAACAGGCCGCAAGTCGGCTATGGGATCAACTTGATAATCCTTGCCGACAAGTGCCAGTTGCCTGAGGTGGTGAACATGAATGAAGTCGTTGGCGATAGAACCATATCTCTCGGCAAATGTCATTTTGCACACGCTGCACCGCATGCCGTGGTGTTCCAAACAAATGCGCCGTGCATCCGCATTTCTCTCGAATACATTCACTGAGATTTGGCGAACGGCCCCTTCTGGAAATGTGCCGGGGCCAATTGTCTCTTCTCCTATCATCGAATCCATTACGGCTGCAACCGGATCAGGCGAACAAACGAGAGACTGCCGCAGTCGCTCAAGTTCCTGCGCCGATTCTGGTTTGATGCGAATGCCAGATGCTTGAGAATTCCAGAATGTTGAGTCAAGCGGCGGAGTCTGTAGGACAGTACCGGCGATCTCATTGCCGAGTGGCAGCATGCTCTCGAGGCTTAACTTGACACATTGGCGTCCGTCGCTCTTCCGCGCATAGGGGCCTGCGATCACCAAGCCTTTTGCAAACAGCCCGTTGTTCTTGCGGCCGGTTCGCTTGATGTAGGCTTGGTCGCCCGGCTTTGGCTGTTTACTTGGACAAATCCACGGCGTCTTGTACGGGAGCTTCGGACTCGTTGTCTGCACAAGCTTTTCATAGCTGGTGAAGCTTCCGGGATCTATCGCCGGGTTCCATAGAAAGAGATACGAGGCCACGCGTTGTTCCAATGCCTTTTGGTTTCCCCGGTGATCCAATGCGGTGTCGAGCCACCGCACTCCAATCTACTTTGGCGATGCCTTTAGCGTCACCGGTTTGGTTTCTCCGCCGGCGGCGAGTTCGACGGGCACCTTGAACTTCACCGTGTCGATCTTGCAGAGGCCGCCCTTGCCGTCGCGGCAGTAGCCGTAGGTCAGTGAGATCAGCAGCGTCCCGTTCCCGGTCTTCTTCGCGACGGGCACTTTGAACTTCGCGGTGGAGCCGTCGTCGCTGGTGGTCGCTTCCAGGCGGACGTTCTGCTGATCGGCGGCGACGAGACCGTCGTTCCCTTCGACGGTCAGTTTGTATTTGACCGGCAACAGTGGGTTCAGCTTGAAGTCTTCCGGCAGAGCGAATTCCACGACGAAGTCGATGCCGTCGTTGACCGTCAGCTTTTGAAGATCGACGGCGACTTCGCGGACTGAGGGGCCGTCCGCCGATTCGGCCGTGATCGGCTGGGGGGGAGTCAGTCCTTCGATCACGAGTTCCTTGGCCTGCTTGTTGGCGAGATTCACGACGACCAGCCGGTGATTGTTGGTGTCGGCGACATACAGGTTGCCGTCGGCGATCGCCAGGCCGGCCGGTTCGGCGAACTGGACGGGATTCAATCCGACGCCCGGCTTGCCCGTGCCGAGGTACGTCGAGACCTCGTGCGACTTCAGATCGAGCAGCCGGATCTTGTGGTTATAGCTGTCCGCGACAAACGCGCCGCCGTTGTGCAGGACGATCCCCAGCGGATGCTGAAAGCGGGCGGCTGTTCCCTCACCGTCGACATCACCGAACGCGAACAGGCTGGCGGCTCGGGGCAGGTCGTGCGTCCCGGCCAAAGTTCTGATTTCGCCCACCGGGTCGGTCAGGTTTTGCTTGGCCTTCGTCGAGATCTTGCGGACGGCCGAACCTTCGCTGTCGACCACGTAGAGAAACTTCCCGTCGGAAACAATGCCCGATGGTTGCGCGAGGGCCCCGCCATCGAGGTCGCCGTCGGTGATGTCTTCGCGGCCCGACCCGGCGTACGGTTGGATCTTTTCCGAACCGAGCTTGTGGGACCAGATCTGATGCGGACCGGCCATCGCGACGTACAGCACTCCATCGACCACGCACAGATCCCAGGGACTGTTGAGTTTCGAATTGCGCAGGAGGCCCCCTTTGGAACCGAAGCGGGCCTGTTCTCCGGTGCCGGACAACGTGGCCACCTGCTTCTTCGCGAGATCCACGGTCCGCAACTGATGGTTCTCGGTGTCGGCGACGTAGAGTGTCTCACCGACCAGCGTCATTCCCTGCGGATGATCGAATTGCGCGTCGACATAGCCGCCGTCCTTCGAACCGATCGCGCCGCTGCCGATCACGTCGATCAGTTTGCCGTCGAGCGATGAGACGACGATCCGGTTGTTGTTGCTGTCGGAGACGAACAAGCGCTGGCCGGTGGAATCAACGAGCAACTTGCCGGGAAACCGCAGCGGCGTGGCCGGGGCGCGGTTGCGTTCCAAGTCAAACCGCACGGGCGTTTCATCCAGCGTCCCCTTGAATTTGTGGTACGCGATGACCTTGCCGATGATGGTGTCGA
>JAYTIB010000700.1:0-9254 GCA_043732205.1 Schlesneria sp.
GGTTACAGGCTGGTGTAGCGTCACAAAGTAGCTGAAGTCGCAAGACTTCAGTTCGGAACTCTTGCGAGTTCCGCTACACCCGATTTGGAACCGCTCTAACTCTGCCGGTCGCGTTGGATCAGGCGCTTGGCCAGTGAGACGCCCGACTCCAAGGCTCCCTCCATGTATCCCGTGAAACCGAAGCTGGCATGCTCGCCCGCGAAATGCAGGTGGCCGATTCCGTTCCTCAAGATGCGGGCCTGCGACACCAGTTGACCGGGCCGCGGAAACGAATAGCCGCCGCGGGTCCAGGGATCGCCCGGCCAGTCCACGAATTCCGATTTCAGATGCGCGGCCCGATAGCCCGGCAACAAGTCGTCGAGCGACTTGTGCAGCGTGCCGGCCTGTTCGGCCAGTGGCAGTGCGTGCAGTTTCTCGGCGACTGGTCCCCCCGCGAACGACACCAGCGACCGGTGCCCGCCCACCTCCGCCTTGGGCCCCTCCCAGACCGATCCCGCGAGCGTATCCGTGAGGAACTCGGGCGACCGCGCGGGCCGCCAAAAGTCCCCGCTGCAAACGGTCAGAAACTTCGTCGCCACTCCCATCTGCGGTCGCAGAAGCTGCGGCAGCGCGGGCGAGAATTCGATCTTGTCCCAGACCGACGGGGGGACCGCCAGCACGATGTCGTCGTACTTCAATTCCCGGCCATCCCGCAGGCTGACGACCATGCCGGACGAGCCGGCTTCGATCCGCGTCACGGGACAATCCAGATGGAGCCCTCCGCCGCGAATCCCCGCTGCGAGACACGACGCGAGCACTTGGTTGCCGGACTTGGCGCGGAACACTTCGGTGTCGCTCCAAAACCGTTCCAGTCCGTGAGCGTGGATCGTGCAGAGCAGGGCCAGATAGTTCATGTCCTCCAGACGGACGGCCATGTCGAGCACCAGTTCCACGCCGATCGCCCGCTTGGCGCGGTCGGTGGTCTTCAGCGACGCGAGACGCTCGGCGGTGGACATCCGGTCCAGTCGATCGGCATCGGGAGTCTTCCAGGGCTGATCCCAGTCCGCGACGACCGCCTCGCGAGTCAGCTCGGCGAGTCCGGCGTCGATCTCTCGTTCCCAGCGCGCGGCCTCATCCCCGCTGACACGTTTCCCGTCGATCACAATCGTTCGCGAAGACTCATCGTCGGTGTCGTCCTCGGCATCGCCGCCCAAGCCGACCAGTTCGATGCCGAATTGCCCGGCATATCGCAACCAGTGCGGATGATTCTTCCCGATCAACTCGGCACCGAACTCGACATGCTGACCGGGCGCGAACTCCTGCACCGACCGGACACGGCCTCCGAGTCGATTGCGGGCTTCGAACACATCGACCCAATAACCCGCCACGGACAGTTCATAGGCACATGCCAGCCCACCAAAGCCGCCACCAACCACCGCCACCCGCGGCATCCCGTCCTTGGTTCCGTCCATCGATTCCCCATCCTTCGCCAAAGCCATCGAAGCCGTCGCGGCCACGGCAGCGGTAAACAGATCACGTCGGGAAAGCCCGGAGTCCGGCACTGTCATGATGACCCCTTCCACTCGTGGTTCCGTTGCGGTCGCCCGCAGTTCATCGCACGACACTTTCGGGAAGTTATACCTCACGCGGCCCAAATTGAGACGTCTTCGTTTAACCGCTACGCCAACGGCGTGCGCGCCAGTGGGAGCGAACCGTTGTTCTCGCGCACGCCGATGGCGTAGCGGTTAAACATTTCAGGTCAGGCCGCGCGAGGTAGACACAACACGGTCAAGACGCGAAACGTCGACAGCCCGGACATCCCGTCAACTCGTCGTCGCCCGGCAGACACTTTCGCGCGCCCGGTGGGAAATGCGGAAGCACAACCGGTGAATCCGTCTTCACAGCGCTGGGAGGAGCCGCCTACGATGAGCCATCCACCTGCCGTCCCTGTTCAACTGTGTGAAGACTTCTGCCGAGATTGCCATGAGTGACAAGCCGCCGCTGACTCCCGAGCGAATGCAGCTTCTGATCCGGATCAGCAATCGTCTGCTGTTGGCGCTGGGGGCGCTCATGTCGCTGTTGATCCCCGGTGCGCTGTTGACCTACTGGATTGGTGCCAAGTTCGCCGGAGCCGTGCCGATGATGACGCTGCTGGTCGGTGCCCTCGGCGGATTTGTCGGCCTGCAAAAGCGCCTCGGAGAACTGGCGGACGGAGACCTGACGCTCTTGTCGAATTCCTGGGTCTACACGATTCTGTCACCGCTTGTCGGAGGCATCCTGGCGTTGTTGACTTATGTGCTGTTCATCTCCGGGCTCTTGACCGGCGACCTGTTTCCAAACTTCGCACCCGACTCGAACGTCGTTGCTGACGGAATCAACGTGCTGTTTGCGATCCAAGGCCAGGCCGCGGACTATGCCAAGCTGATCTTCTGGTCATTCCTGGCGGGCTACTCGGAACGCTTCGCCACGGGAATCCTCAGCCAGTTCGATTCGCGCGGCTCGGAACCCGTTCGGAACAGTTGACCGAACGTTCCCTTGTTACCGGGTAGTTCTCGTTGAGGGGCGGCTGGGTGGCCGGGGCAGGACCAACAGGAAGCCCCGGTGATAGGAAGTTGGGACTCGTCCGCGAGAAGATCAGCGGTCAATACAAAGTTCAGGCAACGTATCGTGGACCGGGGTTTCGCTCAAAGCGGCTCCAACCCCGGCCACCCTGCCGCCCCTATTTCACTGTGACCGGAACTCGATAAAACAAACGGATCGGGTCCATCGCCTGAAGCTCCTGATGCGAATCCATGAAGAAGACTCGCAGTTCGTAGCTCCCGACACGTTTGGGAGCTTTCAGATGACCGTTGAACTTTGAAAAGTTGCCCTGAACATTCGCCCGGAGAATCCCGCTATCTGCAATAATGTCTTTCGCTTTTGGGTGGTCCAAAGCGACCAAGAATGCGATGTACTGTGGGATGAGGTCGTCCGACGGTTTGACGATTTTCATTTCGCCGGCGATATCGATTTGTTCGCCCATTGCAAATGAAAATGGCCCCGCCACTTGGCCGTTCAGTCGTACCACACAATTCGCGACTCGGCTCGTTGCGTCAGCGACGAGTTTATGTTGAACCTCCGGCCGCGACAGCAGACAAATAACGACGACGATGACCGCACCGCAGAATAGTAGCAGGATTTTTTTCATGCTCGCCTTGTCAGATATGACCATTCAGAGACCCCACCGATCCGCGTACGCGGATCGGTGGGGCTAGTCCAATGCCGACGCGTTGCCTAGAACACAGTATAGGTGTTCGTGTACCTTTTGATTCCCTGTGGTGCCGACAACTGGACGTGATAGGCATTTGCCGCCGGATCCGCAACCGTCGCGGTAAAACTGTGATTCCAATAGGCTCCCGACACTGTGCATGCGGGCGCGGGACCGAACCCTGTCCAAGTCTGACCGTAGTCCTTCGTGAATCGCTGTTGCACAGTCGCAACTCCCGGAGCGGCTACTCCCGAGACGGCGATTGTTGCACCACTCAAATATGACGAACCAATATTGTTGAGCGTCCAAACAGCGTTCGCCGTTGATGACGAAAGGGTCAGCGCCAAACCCACCGCCAAGATACGCATCACTTTTCATTGCATCTTCGGTCTCCATAAATTCAAAGGCCACCTAAAAATCAGATGACACCACGTCACCTGCATTGCGCGAACCCAACGCTTCCCAGACTTTCCCGTCGATCGACAGTGCCACAAATCGCACCGCACCGTCCGCCAGCAGCACATGCGCGCCCTGACCGTGACCGCTCACTGCCGGCTGGACTCCCGCAAACTCAGCCAACATCGAACCGCCTTGTGAGCCGTTGTGACAACGCTTCTTTTGAGGGGTTGCCGCATGATCGTAAATGTAAGTGTTGTACCAATGTTCGCCGCGGGGTTCCCACGAAAGGTGCGGTGGCGTTTCGGGAAGTTGCTCACACGCTTGCAAGAAGGCGGGGAATTGCGAAGGCAGCAGCATGCCGGGGAGAATGAACCATGTGGCTCGCAGCCGCTCGAGACTCGCCCCCCCCGTGTACAGCATTTCCGACATCGCGGCCGTCTGTGAGGCTCCGTCAGTCACGTCGCCGAGACGTAACGGCTCCATCCCATTGTAAAAGCCGTTGAACTGGTGCAGCGTCCATCCGGTTCCCGAGTTCGTGGCGTAACTGAGGTTTCCCTGCGATATCGACGCACCGAACCCATCGGACGGGCACCGGTAGACGGGAATCTTGGTAAATTGTGCCCAGAGGGTTGATGTCGGGTAGTCGGCCTCGAATTGGAGGTACACATCCCGTTGATCAAGGAATGGCAACAGCAAGCCGGTGTTGCTGTAATTCCCAATCGGGAAACAGCGGTGATTCTCGTGATAGTTGTGCAGTGCCAAGCCAATCTGGTGGAGATTGTTCTTACATTGCACGCGCCGAGCGGACTCCCGCACAGACTGGACGGCGGGTACCAGCATTGCCAGCAACAGGCCGATGATGGCAATGCTGACCAACAATTCGATGACTGTGAATCCGCGCTGTGACATCTGAGTTGCTCCGTGAAGGACACGAAACCGACAAGACGGGCTTTACAAGACGGACGACACTCTATGTGCATCGTGTTCGACCGTCAAGCAGGTCGCAACTTAAGTCTGTGAGTCGCGATTTAAATGACTCGTGAACCGGTTTGTCACACTCGCGATTGAACGGCTGTCGGCAAATGAAACCAGCACTGCAACAGCTTGAGTCGGCGGGGTGGCACGACCAATGTGAGTCGTGTATTAGTGTGGGACGCCCTGAGTCCTCGAAGGGCGTGGAGTTCGCAGGTTGGCTCACATCCTCGCCGAGTGCCACTGGCGAGGGGCTTCGCTCGCCAGTGTCTTTGAAGCACTGGCGGCTCAAAGCTGTCGCCAGAGGCACTCCAGCGGTTCAGCATTTCGTTGACAGCCTGCCGGATGAGGATTACGGTCGGCAGCATGAACTACTCGCACTTGATCACCATTGAGCCGGACAAGCGGAGCGGGCAGCCGTGCATTCGTGGGCTGCGCATGACCGTTCAAGATGTTTTGGAGTACCTCGCGTCCGGCATGTCGCACGACGAGATTCTCGTCGACTTCCCTGATCTGACCTAAGAGGACATCCGGGCATGTTTGGCGTTCGCGGCCGATCGCGAACGGCGGTTGCGCGTGATCCCGCTCTCATGAAACTCCTGTTCGATCAGCCCGGTTAGTTCCATGAAGCGTAGCGCCGGGTGCCACTGGCGGCAGCTTTTGGGCGCCAGTGTCTTTGAAGAGCACTGGCGAGCGAAGCCCCTCGCCAGTGGCACCCGACCCTTCGCATGCATAGCCGCGACGTAATCCGGCTGCGTTAGACCTCTGAGAGCAACTTCGTCAGCGCCCGCTCGACCACGTCCAGGCGGGTCATCGGTCCGTGGGTTTGGATGGACTCGTCGATCTCTTTGGAGTGACGGGAGACCACGGCGGTCAGGCTCTTCACGTACTGCCGCCACTCCTCACGCACGGCGGGCATCTCGGAATCGAGCAGTGGCCACAGTTGTTCATCCTCGGCCCGCAGGCGGGCGAGCTGCTCGGGGGAGACGTTGGGTTGGGCTTTCATCGTCAGTCCTCAGTGATGTCGGCGGTGCGAACGTCAACGAATTCGTTCCCGTCGGAGTCCGTGTCGAGATCGTACACGACAAAGATTGTGTCGCCCTTCAAGGTGCGACCGAAGATCGCGGGCCGTCCCGTCGTGCCGCGGGTGGTCTCGATCTCGATGTCCTCAAAAGCCGATTCGACTTCTTCGGGCGTGAGGCCATGCTCGGCGACGTGTTCGGACATCAAATTGCCTTGTCGCTCGATGATTGCTTTTGTTCTTGAAGTGGCGCAGTCTACTCGCGCGATCTTTGATCGACTGCTGCCCCGATGTGGGTCGCCAAGCGTCGTCTGTGGTGGATTATTAATTGCTCAAATGCGGAGGATGTTCACATGGCCAAAAAAGAAACCCGTTCCGTGACCGGCGCGGAGCCCCCCAAGCAGCGGACCTGCGGCGCGATGCAGGAGCATCAACATCTCTTGGAAACGGACCCCAGCTTTCGCAAGAACCAAGTGGCGCTGGAACACGCCTGCCAGGCGCGCCTGCGGTCGGCCGCCGTCGCCCGCGTGGCACCGTATAAGTTCACCGTCGTTGTTCACGTGGTGCATAACCCGGCCTCGCCGGCGGAGAAGATTTCGGTGGCACAGGTGAACAGCCAGATCGCGGTCCTCAATCGCGATTTTCGCGCTACGAATCCCGACAAGAGCAAGACCCCTGCCGTCTTCAGCGGCCTCGTCGCCGATCCCATGATCGAGTTTGTCCTCGCCACCAAGGATCCCGCCGGCCATGCGACGAACGGCATCACCTACACAGAGACCCACGAGACTTCGTTTTCGGACCGCGGCAACCCCGTCAAATTCAAATCGAAGGGGGGCATCAGCGCCTGGAACACGAAGAAGTACCTCAACATCTGGGTCTGCACCCTCTCGGAGAGCTTGCTGGGCTACGCTCAATTTCCCGGCGGCCCCGTCAAGACCGATGGCGTCGTGATTCTCAACACCGGATTTGGCACCAACGGCAGTGCTGCCGCTCCCTTCAACCTGGGACGCTCCGCGACCCACGAAATCGGCCATTTCCTCAACCTGCGCCACATCTGGGGCGATACCCCCGATTGCTCCGGGAGTGACCTGGTGGCTGACACTCCCAATGCCGAAGACTCGAATTTCGGCAAGCCGACATTTCCTCACGTGTCGTGCAGCAACGGACCCAACGGCGACATGTTCATGAACTACATGGACTACGTCTACGACGATTCCATGTTCATGTTCACCCCCGGCCAGGTGGCTCGGATGCACACGACTTTGGACGGTCCGCGCAAGAGCCTGGTCGGCTGAAAGCAGGATTTGCCATGAGCAGCAAGCCGATCGACGTGTCCCACATTGCCCAAGCTTGGGTTCATTCTCATGAAGAGGATACGGCCACGACCACCGTCTACCGCCCGGCCAAATTTCCCTTTCCTCCCTCGCGCGGGAGGAAAGGGTTTCAATTGCAGCCCGGCGGAGTCCTCGCCGCACGGAAACCTGGTCCGACGGACCAAACGGTGATCGCCGCGGGCACATGGAAGCTGGCGGGCGAACAGTTGGAACTGTCTCCTGAGGGGGAGAGCGCACGGATTCTGTGCATCGAGTCGGTCGCACCTGACCGGCTCGTTGTGAAGAAAACACCGACGTGAAGAAAACATCGACTTGCCAGAGCCAATGAATCCCCCGCGCAGAAGGGGCGTCTCGGCTTTCGGCATGTCACGATCCCGGCGATCCCCGTGGTCCGGCGTCCCGCGCTAGAACTGATCCTGCCGGCGGGACGCCGGGCCGATGCTTCATGTCAGTACCCGCCCACGAGTCATTTCGTCCGACATCAGGCAACTGCCAGTCGGCATCGTTGTGGGTCTCACCGTGGTGTTGCAAGCCCGGTTCACCCTTCGGAGACACCGTCATGCGCTACGCCATTTCGCCAGTGTCAGCGGTCGCTGAAAGAGCGGCGACAGCAGACTCCGATTCGGGGACCACGTCGATTCGATTTGGAGACGTCTTGTTTCACCTGACGGAGGAGCCTCGGTGGGGCGGACTGGCCAAAGCCGCTCGCGGGTCGGGCGCGGTGCTGAAGCGCCTGTCTCACACCACGCCGCGCGAGCGGTTGCACCTGGTCGTGCAAAAGGGACGGCTGTTTCAGCAGGAGCATCCCGATGTCCCGGTGTTGCTCGACAAGGGGCGATACCTGGTCGTCGACCTTGATCCGCGCAAGGCGAAGAAGTGGGACCAAGGGCATCGCCCGTGCTTTGCCATTCGCCCCTTGCCGGAGACCGCCGTCGCCTTCGACGCGCCCGCGCCGCGGGCCAGCCGCAGCGCGGTGCTGCCGTGGGTTCAGGCTTTGGTCCAGCGCATCACCCGCGCGCCGTTCGAATCCGACTTGAAGCAGTTGGTCGCGTTCCCCACGCGCTTCTCCACGAGTTCGCACTATGCGGCGGCGGCGAAATTGGCGCGGACGCAGCTCAAGCAGTTGGGATTCAAGGTGCGCCTGCAAACCATCACGGTCAACGGCGGTTCCAGTTTCAACGTGATCGCCGACAAGGCGGGACAAGGCCCCACGCCACGCGGCGTGGTCATCGTGGGAGCCCATCTCGACTCCATCAACATTTCCGGCGGACCAACGGCACCCGCTCCCGGTGCGGATGACGACGGCAGTGGCAGCGCCGGCGTCTTGTCCATCGCCCGGGCGCTCAAGGATCATGCCGCCGTGCATGATCTGCGGCTGATCCTGTTCGGCGGCGAGGAAGAAGGACTGTTCGGCAGTCGGCAATACGTGGCGTCGTTGTCCTCCGCCCAGCGGAAGCGGATTCGCGCCGTGGTCCACATGGACATGATCGCGACTCTGAATACGGCTCAGCCCACGGTGCTCCTCGAAGGGGCCGCCCTGTCTCAAGCGGTGATCGACGGCCTCGCCGACGCGGCCGCCACGTACTCACAACTCAGGGTGCAGACCTCGCTGCATCCCTTCAACAGCGACCACGTCTCGTTTCTGGACGCGAACATTCCGGCCGTCCTGACCATCGAAGGGACCGACGACGCCAACCACAACATTCACAGCGCCCACGACACGCTGGCGCACATCAATTTCGAGTTGGCCTTGGAGGTCTTGCGGATGAACCTGGCCTTCGTCGCACAAGCCATCGGCAAGATGCCTTGAACTCCTCCCGCCAACCGGTGACTCGTTCCGCCGCCAACTCGGACGTGTGACCACTCGTATTCGCGAATGCCGTCGGAACCTCATCACAAGAATCGGGAAAGGACACTCATGGCTGGGATTCAAGCGACGGGTATCGTCCGTCTGATCGGAATGCTGGGAGGCAAGAACGCCAGTGCGATTTCCTTCTGGAACCAGCGGGCACTGATCGTGGCGGATGAAATCACTGACCGGGGCAATGTCGTCCAGGCTTTTGAACCCGATGGTGCCGACTTTCGCGCGGCGGCGCAGGGACTGACCGTCCTCGATGAACCGGGGCAGCCCGTGGAGGAGATGGATCTCGAAGGCCTCGCGGTCGATGGGCAAACCGTCCATGTGTTGGGCTCGCATTCTTCGCGACGAAAGAAAACAGATGCGGGGAAAACGTGTGCGAAGAACCGCGCCGCACTCATGAGTTCGCCCGAAGCCCAGCCCGCGCGCGATGTGTTGCTTCGC
>JAYTIB010000701.1:0-9223 GCA_043732205.1 Schlesneria sp.
GGGAGCCACCGCCGACCAGATCAAAGTGGCCTCCCGCTCAGAAGGGGGCCTGACGTTTCACAAGGACGGATTGCGCCTGGTCGCGGAAGGCAAGACGTCGCTGGAAGAGTTGCAGCGCGTCTTCAAGGTCTGACCAGATGGCCGGTCGCGTCAAACCCAAACAGAGCCGGACGGTCAGCCGCCCGGCTCTGTTTGTTTTCGTGGGACGGATTTTTAATCCGTCCCAACGCCACCCGCTGGTTGGGGCTCATGTCAAACTTTGCCAACTCTGACGATTTGACCAAAGTTTCCGATTGTGCCGGTCGATATTGTTCAATGGATGGTACGCCGGACCGTGCCATTGAGTTGTTCGTTGGGCAAGGATGTAGTCATGAATCGCAATGCAAGCCGGTATTGGCGGGGTCTGATGATGACAGGATGTCTGGTGCTTTCAGCATTCTCATCAGGCTGCTGGCAGACCACGATCAGCGGCCAGACACTGCCGTCTGCGTATTATCTCGACGACGACGTCCAGTACTTCCCCACCGGGCCGGAACAGAAGCTGGCCAACCAGATCCGTGCGATGGAGCGTTACAAGCTTCAACAGCAGGGACTCCAGGAGGACGATGCCGGCGCGCTGGGACAGAACAACTGAGGCAGTCCGCAGGAAATCAACTACCAATGACGTAGGACGGATTTCCAATCCGTCCGTCACCGCCGGACGGATTGGAAATCCGTCCTACGGGTAGATCATTTCCTGCCGACGGCCTGACACCGGCCAACCGTTCACGCTCGTCGGACCGGACCAAACATATGGCTCACGCGGACACGCGATCGTGCGAAGAATTCCTTCGCAACGTCGCCTCTTCACGTGAGCCGTTTGCGTTTCACGGTGGGCAGTGGATGGTGGATAGTGGATAGTGGATTGGCAATGGGGAACCGCGGATGCAGATGACTGCCACCCGCGATGTTCCCATCCTCTGGCAGGTCGCCATCTTCAAACGGCAATCTGTTTCAATCGGCAATCTGCGACTCCCCGATCCGACGTGTGGAACATGAACGAATCCGATGCTGACAAGCCCGCGCGACGACTCCGGTATCAGGGAAGTCATCCCCGATCGTTTGGCGAGAAGTACAAGGAGCATCAGCCGGATCGATATGCCGACGATGTGGCGAAGGTCGTGGCCAGCGGCAAGACTCCGGCGGGAACTCACCGACCGGTCATGCTCCGCGAGATCTTGTCGGTGCTCGCCCCGCAGCCCGGCGAACTGGCGATCGACTGCACGCTGGGTTATGGCGGCCATGCCCGCGAGCTTTTGACCGCCATTCAACCGGGTGGCCGTCTACTGGGATTGGATGTTGATCCGGTCGAACTCCCCAAGACAGAGAGTCGGCTGGGGGAACTCGGTTATCCGCCCGATTGCCTGATCGCGAGGCGTTCGAATTATGCCGGGTTGGCACGCATCGCGGCCGAAGTGTTTCCCGACGGCGCGGATCTAATCCTAGCCGATCTGGGGCTGTCGTCGATGCAGTTGGATGATCCCCAACGGGGATTCACCTTCAAGAACGATGCGCCGCTGGACATGCGGATGAATCCCCAGCACGGCCAGTCGGCGGCATCACTGCTCACCAAACTGGATGAATCAAAGCTGGCGAAGCTGCTGGTCGAGAACGCCGACGAGCCGCGCGCGAATCGGCTGGCCAGGGCAATCCTGCAAGCCCAAACGCGCGAGCCCATCCGCACGACGCAAGCCTTGGCCGACGTGATTCGCGCAGCCCTGGCGGCAACTGACTGTTCAGTCGACGACACCAACGTCACGATCCGCCGCGTGTTTCAGGCGCTGCGGATCGCCGTCAACGACGAGTTCGGCGCGCTGGACGCGCTGTTGCGACAGATCCCGCAATGTCTGAGGTCCGGCGGGCGGGTGGCCATCCTGACGTTTCATTCCGGTGAAGACCGCCGGGTGAAGCGGGCCTTCAAGACGGGTCTGGCCGAGGGGATTTATGCGTCCATCGCCGACGAAGTGGTGCGCCCGTCACCGGAAGAACAACGCGAGAATCCGCGTTCGTCGTCGGCCAAGCTGCGGTACGCGACTCGCCATTAATGAACTCTCTGTTCGCTATTCGGCGGCAGACTTGGTCTTGGCGATCGACCGTGCCGTGCGCTTTTGCAGCCGCGTGTTCACATGCGCGAAGTTGTGCAGCCAGCGGTCATAGTTCTGGGACTTGAACTGAAAGAACTCGCCCACCACGGCATGCGGCAGCACCAGAAACGTTTCACTGCGCAGGGCGTCGATCACACACTCGGCCACATGTTCCGCCGTGACGGAACTGACGTGCAGAAACTGATGGACCGGGTCTTCCAGATCGAGGAAGTCGGTGGCAACACCCGCCGGGCAGAGACAGGCGACCTTCAGACCCTGATTGCGATAATGCACGGACAACCATTCGGCAAAAGCGACCGCGCCATGCTTGGTGACCGAATAGGCAGCCGAACCGATTTCCGTAAGCAATCCGGCGGCCGAAGCGGTCACCACGAAGGCTCCCCCACCCTGCTCGATCATCACCGGCACCACGGCGCGGGCCAGATAAACATGGGCCAGCACGTTGACGCGCCACAGCCGGTCCCAGTCGGCATCGGGAGTCTCGAACCCGCCCTTGGTGGTGATGCCGGCATTGGAGACCACCACGTCGATCCGTCCGAATTCCTGCCGGGTCCGTTCGACGGCGGCCTTCACATCGGCCTCGCAAGAGACATCGCACTCCACGGCGATGGCACCGATTTCGGCAGCCACTTCCTCGGCCGCCGGCAGATCGCAATCAGCGATCACGATCCCGCGGGGATGTTCTTGGGCGATCCGGCGGCAGGTGGCCCGACCGATCCCGTTCGCGCCGCCCGTGACCAACACCACACGATCGCCGAGTTCCATGGCGCAGGCACCTTCTTGACATCCCTTCACAACGCTCGATCGAGACGACGGAACGAACCCGCCGAATTCGCACACCAACGAGGGGCGGACTTGTACCACGGGAGTCACGGAGTCGATAGGCCAGACCCGCTCAGGCAGTCATCAGGAAATCAACTGCCACTGACGTAGGACGGATTTCCAATCCGTCCTGAGTTGACGGACGGATTGGTTGACGGACGGATTGGAAATCCGTCCTACGGGTCGAGCATTTCCCAGTAACTGCCGGCCCGTTGCCCGACGCTTCTCAAGCCAGGATGTCCTTCAGGACGTGGCCATGCACATCGGTCAGCCGCATGTCCCGGCCGCTGAAGCGGTAGGTCAGCTTCGTGTGGTCCATGCCGAGCAGGTGCAGCATGGTGGCGTGCAGGTCGTGGATCTCGACCTTGTTCTCGACGGCGCGGTAGCCGAAATCGTCGGTCGCGCCGTAGGTCACGCCCCCTTTGACTCCACCGCCGGCCATCCAGATCGTGAACCCGAACGGGTTGTGGTCGCGACCGTCCGATCCCTGTGCGAAGGGAGTGCGGCCGAACTCACCGCACCACACCACCAGAGTCTCGTTGAGCAGGCCGCGTTGCTTGAGATCCTTGATCAGCGCGGCGATCGGCTTGTCGACCGAGCGGGCGTTTTTGGTGTGACCGTCGACGAGTCCACCGTGTTGATCCCAGCGGTCGCCGTTGCCGCCGGGGCAGGTCAGTTCGATGAACCGCACACCCCGCTCCACCAGCCGCCGCGCGATCAGACAGACGCGACCGAAACTCTTCGTGTTGGCGAACGTGTCGTTCAGGCCGTACATCTCCTGCGTCTCTTTCGATTCATCGCGCAGGTCGGTCAGATGCGGGACCGCGGTCTGCATGCGCGCGGCCAACTCGTAATTGGCGATGGCGGATTCGAGCGCGTCGACGTGTCCCAGTTGTTGCAGCCGCGACTGGTCGAGCCGCCGCATCAGGGCGAGCTTCGCGTCCTGCAATTCCTGAGACTTCTCGCTCGGCCGGATGTTGGCGACGGGTGCTTCACCCGAGGTGAACACCGATCCCTGATAGGCCGCCGGCAGAAAGCCGCTGCCGAAGCAGTCGAGTCCGCCGGGCGGGATCAAGCCACCGTTCAGAATCACGAACGCCGGCAAATCATCGCACTCGGAACCGAGCCCATAGCTGACCCAGGCCCCGTGGCTGGGACGTCCCTGCAGGCCGCTTCCCGAATGGAGGAAGTAGTTGGCGAACGTGTGTTCGGAAAACTGCGAGACCATCGAACGCACGACCGCCAGTTCGTCGGCACACGTTCCCACATGCGGAAACAGATCGCTGACCGGCAGCCCGCATTCGCCGTATTGTTTGAAGGCCCACGGCGACTTGAGCAGCTTGCCGATGTTGGCGAACTGAGTCGGCTCCACTTTGCCGAGCAGCTCGTGCGGGCTCTGGCCGTGATGCTTGTCGAGCATCGGCTTCGGGTCAAAGGTGTCGACCTGCGACGGCCCGCCATCCATGTACAGGAAGATGATGTGCCTGGCCTTCGCCGGAAAGTGAGTCGGCTTGGCGGCCAGAGTATTGGCGGGTTGACCGCCGGGAGCCGCCAGTGCGCCCGAGTCCGCAAGCATGGTGGAGAGCGCGACCGCCCCGAATCCGTTGGCGGACTGAGTCAGCATCTGACGGCGGGACAGGGTCGGGTTGCGGTATCTCTGACAGGGAAACATGGGGGGGATCTCAAGTTTTTCTCATTCGCATCGCGGCCTTGTTTGTACCGGTCTTCCATGGCGTTGTCGATTGCAGGCGGGGAAGAGGGCGGGGTTGGTCCGGGCTGCGCGGTTGTTGTATTCGTGGCCGGTTTGTGGAGTGGCCGTCCTACGGGTGGACGGGTTCGTCAGCTATGATCCGACTCACCCGACGGATCACTTCCCTGTCTTGTGAGGATGAGCGCCATGCGGATTGTGACGTTGCTCGCGTGCCTGATTCTGTTTTCGCTGTCGGGCCGAATGATCGCGGCCGACGCTGTCGCCCCGCCGAACATCGTGCTCATCTTCATCGATGACATGGGCTACGGCGACATCGGTCCCTTCGGCAATACGAAGGTGAAGACCCCGCATCTGGATGCCTTCGCGGCGTCCGGGATGAAGTTCACCAGTTTCTACGCGACGCCGGTCTGTTCGATGTCGCGGGCCTGCCTGATGACCGGTTGTTACAACGCGCGCGTTTCCATTCCCGGCGTGCTGTTCCCCAAGAGCGAAATCGGCCTGCATCCGAATGAGATCACTCTGGCGGAAGTCGTGAAGCAAAAGGGCTACTCCACGATCTGCATCGGCAAGTGGCACTTGGGTCATCGCGAGCCGTTTCTGCCAACGAAGCAGGGGTTCGACTCATACTTTGGCATCCCGTACAGCAATGACATGTCGATCGACCCGGTGCATGCGCGGTTCGCCAAGGACTGCGTGTTCCGCGATGGGATGACGGAAGAGACGGCGCGGGCCGAAGCGCTGCGGAACACCGTGCCCCTGATGCGCGGTGAGGAAGTCGTCGAATACCCGGCCGACCAATCGACGCTGACCCAGCGTTACACGGTCGAGGCGGTGAAGTTCATCCGTGAACACCGCGATGGGCCGTTCTTCGTCTACCTGCCGCACACGATGGTCCACGCACCACTGGCCGTGTCCGAACGGTTTCGCGGCCAGAGCGGCAGCGGGTTGCTGGGCGATGCGATCGAAGAGATCGACTGGTCGGTCGGCGAGATCATGCAGACGCTGAAGGAACTGCATCTCGATGAAAAGACGCTGGTGATCTTCACGTCGGACAACGGAGCCGCGGCCGGTTCATCGGCTCCGTGGCGCGGCAAGAAGGGGACCAACTTTGAGGGAGGCGTCCGCGAGCCGTGTCTAATGCGCTGGCCGGGCCGGATCCCCGCAGGAACGACCTGTCCGCAGATCGCCGGGAACATCGACCTGCTGCCGACGTTCGCGAAGCTGGTCGGCGCGGAACCGCCAGCCGACCGGGTGCTCGATGGACGCGACATCACGCCGCTGATGTTCGACCCGCAGGCCGGTCCCGTGCGCGACACGCATCTGTACTTTGCCGCCAATCAAAGCCTGGCGGGAATCCGCCAGCACGAGTGGAAGCTGCTGCTGACCGCACCCGCCGCAAACGGTAACGGCGCGAATCCCAATGCGGGCAAGAAAGCCAACGGCAAAAAGAACGGGAACACCGAAACCGCGTCAACGCGACCGATGCTGTTCAACCTGAAAACCGATCCCGGCGAAGCGAGCGACGTCGCCGCCGAACACCCCGAGATCGTGTCACGCCTGCAAGCCGAAGCGGCACGGCGGGAAGCCGAGATCAAGGAACACCGCCGTCCCGCGGGGCACCTCAATTAGCAGCCTGTTGAAAAACGTGGGGTACGCTTCCAGCGTGCCCGTGCCTTAGGATCGGCGCATCAATTACTGTCGTCTTTCGCTCCGCGAAAGAACGTCCTTTCGCGGAGCGAAAGGCGACAATGCGACAGTTATTTCTGCGCCGATCCTTACGAGCAGGAGCACATTGGAAACGTGCTCCACGTGGTTTTTCAACAGGCTGTTAACCCGGAGCCAACGGCGATGGCACGCGTTGGCGACGCTCGAATCTGGACATCAGAGCGTTGGCCCCGCAGCCGTCGCCGTTGGCTCTGGGTTAAACGAAGAATCACGTCATACGCAGAACTGATGATCTGGCAGAATCCGCCGACGACGGCCCGCGCCGGCCGCGGAAGTCCGTCATGTGAAACTGTTCCGAACGTTCCGACTGGACTGGTTGGTTCGCGAGTTCCTGTCGTAGCGAGCCCAGTCGGACCGAACATGATCGTGCCCGACTGCCGATTCGATTAGGGATCGCACGCGAAGAGGCCGTGGGATTTGCAGGACGGATTCTCAACCGACGGAAACCCCATGAGTTCCCACGATGCTCCCGATACCAGTGCGAATGGCCCGCCACCACGGGTTTCTTCGCGACGGCTGCTGATGTTGTGTGCGGCCTCGTTGGCCACCGGGATCGGTGTGGCCAAATGGTTGGAGGGGCGCGGTTCGGTCCTGTACGGCGGATCGTTGCAGTCGCGGACCACCAGCATCACCGCCGAACGCTCCACCCGCATCCAAGAGATCCTGGTCGTTGCCGGTCAGCGCATTGTGCCGGGCGACAAGCTGCTGCAACTGTCCGATGACCGGCTGTTGTCGCAGATCGTGGACCAGCAACGCGAACTCGTGGAACTCGAAGCCGATTTGAAGCGGGTCCAGGCGCTGGCCGACGTGGAATTGGAATGGCGTCGGCGCGAACTGAACGGCGAGATCTTTCAGACGCAGATGAAGGTGTCAACTGTCACTCAGGAACGGACCGCCAAACAGGTCGAGCAACTGGCGTGGCAGGATCGACTCAAAAGTCTGCAGGCCGATGGAACAGGCTCCGAGCTGGCCGAGATCGTCCTCCCCGTGCGCTCGGTGATCCTGGACTCACCGTTCGCGGATGAGCGCCGACTGCAGGCCATGCTGCGCGAAGACGCCGCCGCGGTGGCGGCCGAGGCGCTCTCATCACAACTGGCGCTGTGCGAGGAGCGATTGCAACGCCTACGAAAGTTGGACCAGGATCTGCCCGGCAAGGTGCGATTGTCGGTGGGAGTCGAACTCGTCGAGGCGCGGATTGCCCGGGCCCGCGAGGAACTGGCCGCGTTCGAAAAGCAGCGGGAATCGCTGACTGTCATCAGCCCCGCGCACGGGATCGTGGGGACGATCCATCACCGTCCCGGCGACCTGGTCAATGCCGGCGATCCAGTCGTTGAACTTCTGGACGACGAACGCCGGCATCTCGTTGCCTACATCCCCTCATCGGCGGCGACGAAGCTGCGTCCCGGAATCAAGGTGGCGCTGGTCTTTCCCGGTTCACAAAGCCGGATCGGCCTGGTCGCGGCCATTCCCCCGCACGCGATCCCGGCTGATCAGGGCAGACCCTCCGACGATTCGCAGGTCGAAGTGAAGGTCGAACCCGCCGGAAAGCTGTGGCCCAAACTGCCCGTCGGCTCGCGCGTGCAGGTGCATGTGTTGCAGTAGTCCTCAATCCAGCGAAGTCCCCAAACCCCACCGAGCTTGTTTCATTCGTATCGACACAACTTTTGGGCTGCGTGCGATTCAAGGCCAGGTGCGAATGCCACCTGCGGTCAGGCCGATTTCCGCACGCGTCCCATTCGCTGTCTCCCTCAATTCGCTGTCGCCTCTTCGTCCTGACGGAGAGATCGACAGCGAATTGAGGGAGACAGCGAATGTCAGAATCAGAGACGCACTTCAAGGGACAAGCATCGAACAGGGACTCGATCGTCGAGTTGTGTCGAGACCAATGAGACAAGCTCGGTGGGGTCGCTTGATTGAGGTCTAACCGCAACCGACTGGCAAGTTTCGCCGAACCCGATCCGGGACGGCGGATTGCCGGCCGGCACGTCACTTCACCGGCATGAACGCGCATCGCCGCGCGTCTGGTGAATTCACCGTGCGTGGGCGGACTGCATTGAGACACGTCATGCGGGATTCTTGTCTCTTGGCCGGACGGCGCGAGCGGATGCATTCGTCAGCGGGTCATTCAACACGGGCCGCACCGCCTTTGCATGGGCGGCAGTCCGGCTCGACTCACCCTGCCCGAGCCTTTAGAATCGCCCACGGTTTCGCCAGTGAATCTGGATAGACGCATGACCATCGATTTTGAATTCCACAACGACACCGAATTCCGCAAGCTGCTGATGCGCAGTCCGGACGTGGACCTGACCGTGCTGGCCCTGGAACTGGCGCGCGACGGCCAGCCGCATCTCGACTTTGCCCACACCCTGGAATGGATTTCCCGCCGCGCGGAGGAAGTCCGCAGTCACCTGGCCCGGGCTCGCAACGACCGGGCCATGCTGCGTGAACTGTCCCGCTGCCTTTATGGAACCCACGGTCTGCATGGTGACAAGGAAGCGTTCCAGCGGGCGGAGAGCAGTTACATCAACCGCGTGATCGAAACGGGCGTCGGCATTCCGATCAGCCTGTCGCTGGTGTATGTGGCGGTCGCACAGCGCGCGGGGGTCGACCTGGAGGGCGTGGCCGCCCCGATGCATTTCCTGTCACGGCTGGAGACGATTGAGGGCCCGCTGTTCGTCGACGCCTTCCATCAGGGGGAAGTGCTCACCTATGACGAATGCTGCACCTGGCTGGAATCATTGAGCGGCCTTGACCCGGAAGAAATTGAGAGCTCGCTCGAAGCCGCCCGCCCGCGAGATGTTGTCGTGCGGATGCTGAACAA
>JAYTIB010000702.1:0-3541 GCA_043732205.1 Schlesneria sp.
TCTCGGCCAGCAACTCGGTCAGCCGCTGCCGGGCCGCTTCGTTGTGGCAGGCGATCAACACCGATTCGTCCTGCTGCACGACTCGTTCGAGTTCCCGCAGCGCCTCACCCTTCGCACCGCCGAATCGCTCGATCGACTCGGTCTGCAAATGGCACGTCGTCGCATAGCTCCCCGCGACTAGCGGCGCGAGATTCACGTGCGGCCGGGCTCCACAACGCTCCATCGTCGATTCGACGCTGAACAGTCCCTTTCGATCCGCGAGTCGGTCGAGGTATTGCCGCCCCTCGCGGACGACCTCTTCCATCTCGACCATGACGATCCACGCGTCGGCGGGCAGCGAATCGAGAATGTGTTCGCCCGCCGCGATGAGAGGTGACATCTGTGAGTCGACCGGCCCCGATCCCTCAATGGTGCTCGTCGACCGACCGTGATCCGATGGAGACAACACCCTGTCTGAGGGAGACAAGACAGTGATCGCGATCTCATCGACCGACGCGACCTTGCGCTGCGATTCGACGTCGAACAACCGGATCGATTCGATCTCGTCCCCGAACAGTTCCACGCGGACGGGGTCGGCCGAGTCCGGCGGAAAGATGTCGATGATGCCGCCGTGAATGCTGAATTCGCCGGGGACTTCCAGAGCCGTCACTCGTTCAAAGCCGCGCCCGATCAGCCACGCGGCCATGTCGTTCAGATCGAGATCCTCGCCCACGCGTAACAGGCGACTGGCGACGCGGCGCTCGGCGCGGCTCGGCACCGGTTGCAACAGGGCTTGAATCGTCGTCACGACGACGCGCGGCGGCGAGTCGGATTCAAAGCTGCGAATCACCCGCAGCCGGCTGCCGAGAATCGGGTCCGAGATGCTCAGTTCCCGCGGCAACGACGGCCACGCCGGCAGAATGGGAGGATGGGCACTCTTGCCGGTCCTCTTCTCTTCGGCAGTTGTCTTCTCTTCGACAGAAGACCGGACGGGCAAGAGTGCCCATCCTCCGTCCGCGATTCCGAACGAAGCGACATCGGCCGCGTAGTCGTCGAGTTCGCGTTCGCGCGGCAGCACCACCATCACGGAACTCGGCGCGACACCCGACAGCGCCGACACCACCAGCGCCGCGGACGAACCCCAAGCTCCATCGATCGTGACGCCGCGCCCCGCGCGCAGCGACTCGATCGCCTCGCGGAATCCGGCCGCATTCAGCAGGCGCGGAGCCAGGTTCGCGATCGGATTCACCGCAGCCGTGTCGGTGGAGACCATCGTGCGGAATGCCTTATCGAGGAGACGTCCATTTGCAGGCGATGCGCAAGCAATCGCACCCCGTCAGAGCCGGTATGGCTCAGCGGGTGCCCGACAACATGAAGGGTGGGATTCTAGCGGCACCGCCGATCCGGCCAAGAGAAGTGCGCGGATTCGGCGGGGTTGAACTGGGGTCGGGCGTTCAAATTTCAAAATTGGCCGTCGATCCAATTTGGCGACCCTCATCTTCGCTCGGCCAATTTTGAAATTTGAACGCCCGACCCCCTTCCGGCTTCGGACCACAAACGGTACTGGACGCCTGAGCCCCGGACGGCTAGAACAACAGCACACGTGTGAGCCGCAGCCACGTGGGACAGGTGTCTTGCCTGTCTGGCCACGGAATGGGCGGGTTGAAAACCCACCCGACGTTTGCGACATCTCGCGGCCTTTGCCGCATTCTCGATTGAGGAAACTGGAAATGAAGCTGAGTGTTCCCCTGCTGCTGATGTTGTTCGTGTCTCCCGCGTTCGCCGCAAATACTCCGGGTGCGAACACCCCGCAGGCTGCGGACGCCGAAAAGGCCGTGACCAAGAAAAAGCTCAGCGTGGCTCACATCGAGCTCTCCGGACACTATCCCGAAGGGGCCGGGGCGCCGGGGTTGTTCGGTGACGTGGTCGAAACGCTGGCCAGTACCCTGACACGCTTGGAAAAGGCCGGCAAGGACGACGATCTGACAGCGGTCATCCTGCACATCAACGGTCCGACGATCGGCTGGGCCAAGCTGCATGAACTCCGCACCGGCATTCAAAAGATGCGGCAAAAGGGTCGCAAGGTTTACGCCTGGCTGGAAAGCGCGGACACCAAGGACTACCTGCTGGCCACGGCCTGCGACGAGATCATCCTGCCGGAATCGGGCATGGTGATGATGCCCGGACTGCGGGCCGAAGTTTCGTTCTACAAGAACCTGTTCGACATGCTCGCCATCCAACCGCAGATGCTGCGAGTCGGGGAATTCAAGTCGGCCGCGGAACCGTACAGCCGGTCCGAAATGAGCCCGGCGTTTCGCGAAGAAATGGAAGCGATCCTGGATGACTACTATCGCCAGATCGTCGAGATGATCGCCCAGTCGCGCAAGCTCCCCGCCGACCAGGTGAAGGCTGCGATCGATGTCGGTCTGCACACCGCCGCGGATGCGAAGAAGCTCGGCCTGATCGACCGCATCGGCTACGAAGACTCGATCACCGAACTGGTCAAGGGGGACCAGAAGGACGCGGAGGTCAAGTTCGCCAAGGGCTACGGCAAGAAGAAGCTCGACACCGACTTCAGTGGCATCACCGGCATGGCCAAGATGATGAACCTGATGATGGGTGCCGAACCGACGACGCGCAAGTCGACCGCACCGAAGATCGCGATCATCAACGCCGTCGGTCCGATCATGTCCGGCAACAGCAAAGCCGACTTCTTCGGTGACGAATCGATGGGCTCGACCACCATCATCAAGGCGATCCGGCAGGCGCGCGACGATGCCACGGTGAAGGCGGTCGTCCTGCGAGTCGACAGCCCCGGCGGCAGCGCCCTGGCGAGCGACCTGATGTGGCACGAACTGGAAACGCTCGAAGGGAAGAAGCCGTTCATCGTCAGCATGGGTGACGTCGCCGCCAGCGGCGGTTACTACATCGCGATGGGCGCCGACCGGATCTTCGCCGAACCCGGTACGCTGACCGGTTCGATCGGCGTCGTCGGCGGCAAGCTGGCATTCGAAAAGTTCTACGAGAAGATCGGGATCACCACGAGCGTCGTCCAGCGCGGCAAGAACAGCGGCGTGCTGAGCATGACCACCCCCTTCTCCGACGCCGAACGCGACGCGATGCAGAAGCTGCTCAACGACATCTACGGCCAGTTCACCAAGAAGGCCGCCGCCGGACGCAAGATGGATTACGACAAGCTGGAAAAGATGGCCCGCGGCCGGGTCTACACCGGTGCCCAGGCGTTGCAGCTTGGTCTGGTCGATGAACTGGGAACGCTGTCCGACGCCATCGCCCACGCGAAAAAAGCGGCGGGACTCGATCCCGACCAGAAACTGGAACGGCTCGACCTCCCCAAGCCGGTCAGCCCGTTCGAACAACTGTTCGGCCCCCTCGATCCCAATGCCGCGTCACTGAAATCCGCCTCGGCAATGTTCCTGAAGCACCTGCCCCCGGACGTCGCCGCGCACCTGAAGGGCCTGGACATCTACGAACTCCTCGCCCGCGAACGAGTCCTGACCGTCATGCCCTACCGGATGCTGGTCAAATGACCTGAATCGGCGAT
>JAYTIB010000703.1:0-24437 GCA_043732205.1 Schlesneria sp.
GTGCAGAAGCCGTTAAACCACTGGGACAAGCCCAGTGGCGAAAAAATCACAGGCTCTCAGGGTCGCGTGAGGTCTGACTGATGGTCGACGAGCTATCGCGTTCCACCGGGCAAACTATGAGCGAACGTGCCACCACCAGAATTCGGTGGGTTCATCAGCGAGGTTGTCCAGATCATCGAAGTTCACCGCTTCGTCAAGCTGGACCAAATCGCTCTCGAACACCTTGGGAAGCTTCAGCAGATCCGCTGCGGAACCATGCTCAAACCATGCGAACTTGTTTTGTTCTGATTGCGCGGCGCGTGAGGTCATGACGACGAACGTCGGGCGGGGTTGTGGTTGTCCGAGAAATCCCAGATTGGGAACGGGTGACACCAACGGCAGCCCGTTGGCCCGCAGGTGAAAGACAACGGCCGGTTCGCCGCAGACATAGACAATCGCCTCGTCGCTGGAATAGCCCGCTTTCCGCGTGATCTCTCGCACTTGCTCCGAAAACATCTGCACGGCGGACTGAGTCCCCGCTCGGTCTTTCCATGCGTGGGCGGTCCCCACGATCGACCGGACGCTGCTGCACGCCAGCAGGCTCAACAGGACGATTTTCACGGCCCACGTCGGCTTCCATCGAATGACTTCCGCGAGTGAACGGTCGCTGCGTCCCTTCCGCCAATCGCCCCAGCTTTGAAAGGCCAGACCCATTCCCAGGAAGATCGCCAGCAACCACGGCAGCATGAGTCTCGGATACGGATAATAGGTCGGCGTCATCAGCGTCAGGCCGGCCAACCAGGCCGCCAGGAGCCAGTACGGCAGACCGATTGAAGAGCGACCGTGTGCCCGCAGTCCGTAGATGCCGCCGACGAGAACAACTCCGATGAGCGACAGAGTGGTCAGCGGTGGAGCCCAGCGACGACAGTGCTTCGCCAGCCAGATCCAAATCGAACTTAATCTCCCACGCAGCGACGGGGCGGTCGGTACGCCCGGTGGTCCCCCACTTCCCCCGCCGAACTGAGAGGCCATCCCCCGATTCACCCAGTCGAATCGGAACCAAAGCTGTGGTCCGCGCGGCAGCACGAAAAATCCACCACCACCACCGCCCATTCGTCCCATCGCGCCGCCGCCCGCTCCGTCGTGATCTGGTCTCAAGACACCCCGTCGCTCCAATTCGCCGAATGCTTCGTGGAATGTGCCCAGCCAGTTGTCATAGAGGCCGACGTGATGAATCTGTCGCCAAGCCCCGCTCGGCCATCCCGCGAAGCCAACGACGTACTGGCGGTGATTCGCCGCGACGGCTGCATAGCCGCCATGCTTCTGCAGCCCCCACAAGACCGGTGACCAGATCACGCACGCGGTGACGGCGATCATCAACCAGCGTGCGCCGAACTCTTTGATTCGTCGCTCCGATCGGGGCAGCGCGAGTTGCCACGCGGTGCCTCCCGCGAGACCAATCGCCAGCGGCAGCCAACCGTTGTACTTCGTCCACCAGGCGAGACCCGTGAAGAGGCCGCCCAGCAGGATGTCGCGCCGCGTTCCCGATTGCAGCGCCTGCCAGATGAAGTAGACGCCCCACAGGATGAACAGGCCGACCGGAACGTCGGTCAATGCGGCCCGGCTGTACGACGAGTGAAAGTCGCTCGCCGCCACCATCCATGCTGAGACAATTCCAGCCGTCGGACCAAACCAACGACGACCGACCCACCAGAGCGAGGGGATCGTGGCCAGCCCGGCGACCAGACACGGAATCATCGGGACAAAGCCGGTCGGCCGGAAGCCGCACAGCGACACGATGATCATCGTCCATTCGATCGCCAGCGGGAGCAGCGGCGGAGCGTACAGATGCCGGGCCGGGTACTCGTATCCCTCTTCCGCACCGAACCAGAAGTTCGACGCATAGACTCCCTCATCAAAGTGCTCGATCGCCATTCGACCGGGAAAACTCAGTCGAAGAATCGCACCCAGCAACACCGCTGCACCCAGCCACCACCATTCGGCACGGGAAACCGGCGGGGGATCGATGCGTGAAGGCGATGGCGGCATGGAATGATCAACGGGATGTGTTGTCAGCGGCTGCGTCCGCCGGTCGGGATGGTGGCGGGATCATACCTGTTGGAGGGAACGCGACCAATGCATTGCGTACTTGACTGGTCGTCGCATCAGGATCGAGGCTGTCGAGACATTCGGCTCATCACGCGGAGAGCGTGTGAATCTTTCAAGTTCAATGGCGGACCGCCACAAGATGTAGCGTTGGCTTTAGCCGACGCGGTACGACATCTCGCGTGGGTTGAAACCCACGCCACAAAGACTCACACGCTCGGAGCGTGATGGCGACGTTGGTGTTCCCATCCACAGTGAAATGACACCCGTTCGATTGGATCGCGGTCGTGTCGGGCCTATCATACCGCGGGCCGCGCGTGTCACTTGTTCGCGCCGATTGTCCTGTTGAGTTCCCCGAGACCAGAAAGCCAACGCGATGTCCAACCACGATGAACAATACGACGAAGCCATCCGCCTGAAGGACCAGGGGAAACTCGATGACGCCGCGGCGAAGCTGCTGGCGATTGTGACGGAAGCACCGACGCATTCCTTGTCACACTCGGCGCTGGCGGTGGTCATGCAGAAACTGGGTCGCGCCGATGAGGCGATCGCCCATGCCAAGAAGGTCGTGGAATTGGAACCGAACGACCCGTTCTCGTACGCCCAGTTGTCGGTGATCTGCCAGCGCTGCGGTCGCATCGCTGAAGCGGAAGACGCGCTGGCGAAGAACCAGTCGATGAGCGCCCGGCCCCGGCATTGATCGAGAGACTTAGGCAAGCGGCAGATGAAAGTTTGCCCACAGACAAGCACGACGCGCAAGCGAGTATGCCTGAAAACTCACTCGCTTGCGCATCGTGCTTGTATGCCTATTCCGGCCGCTCGCCTTAGCGCCGCTGAGGGATCGCATCCTTGGTCCAGTTCGTCGATTCCCGCACCGTCCCCTGGCCTGATGAAGCCGGGATGACGCTGTCGGCCGGGTCGTCCCATTCCAGTTTCGACGACGTCTTCGAAGTCGCCGATGCGGAGTCCACCGCCGGAGGTGGCGGATCGTTGATGTCGTCCAGCGGCAGCGGCACATCTGTTGGTGCCGGTGGCGGTATCTGAGTTGCGATGCCAGCCGCCGGGGCGACTCGCACGAGTTGGCTGGCGTCGAAGGCGCGGCTGTCAGCCGTTGTCAGCTTGGCGTGCAAGACGAGTTGCTCGTGCTGGACCGGTTGTTCGAGCGGCACCGTGAATTGATAGCCGGCCCCCGTGAAGCCGCGTGTCCATTTGGTGCGACATTCTTCACCGGAGAACCGCCACTGTCCGACCTGGCGGGTGGACTCGGGCAGACCGGGGTCGATCAGCGTCAACTCCACGGCACCCGGCAGTTTGATGACTTCGCCGTCATCGTCGACCAGCGAAAGGTACGCGACCAGGGCCTCGTCACCGGCGCGGTCATCGCGGTTCAGCCCGCCGGACATCAGCGTGTTGATCCGCAACTTGCTGGCCCGGATCAGGGACTCGGAGTACTCGGCGGCGAGAACCTGCTTTCCCGAACGCGCCAGTTCCGCGCGCAATTGGTCGGCTTCACGCCGCGCGCGCTGCAGGTCGGTCTGAGCCGCTTCCATGCGCCGCTCGACCTCGACCAAATGCTCCTGCTGTTCGCGGAGCCGCGCGTGGAGCAGATCGGGATTCGCCCGCCCCAGGCAGCCGCAAAGCATCAGAGCCGACATCCCTGTCAGCAAGACCCGCATTCCATCCTTCTCCACGACACAGCCGTCATCGAGTCCGCCGCCGCGGCCGAGTCGCCGGGCGGGCGGAAGGATAGTCGCTTTGCCCCGGTTCCGACAACATCAGGTTGGCGGATGAACAGGATTGACGATCCCGTCAAAACCTACCGTAGTCCCGTCGCTCCGCCGACGGGACGGTCACGGAGTGAGCGTCTCCCGTGAATAACGCTCGGTGCCGCACGTCCTGTCGGCGGAGCGACAAGACTTCGGTAGTTTTGCCGGGGACACCGGGACGTCAAACGGTGGTTACGGCTGCGGCTCCGGGGAGCGGCGGCAGCTTTTCGAGAACGGTGTCGATCAGACCGTAGGACTTGGCTTCTTCAGCCGACATGAAGTTGTCGCGGTCCGTGTCCGACTCGATCTTGTCCAAGGTCTGACCGGTGTGCTTGAGCATCAATTCGTTCATGCGGCGCTTGGTTCGCAGGACTTCCTTGGCGTGGATCTCCAGATCGACAGCCGTTCCCTGCATCCCCGCCAATGGCTGGTGGATCATGATCCGGCTGTTGGGGAGCGCGAACCGCTTCCCCTTGGTTCCCGCGGTCAGCAGCATCGCACCCATGCTGGCGCACTGACCGAGGCAGTAGGTGGCCACGTCGCAGGTCACGAACTGCATCGTGTCGTAGATGGCCATGCCGGACGTGATCGAACCGCCGGGACTGTTGATGTACATGTGGATGTCCGACTTGCCGTCTTCGAACTGCAGATACAGCAGTTGGGCGACAATGCTGTTGGCCACATCATCGTTGATCGCGCTTCCCAACAGGATGATGCGGTCGCGCAGCAGGCGGCTGTAGATATCCATGGCCCGCTCTTCGCGGCCACTTTTTTCAATCACAAAGGGAATAAGAGAGGTCATCGCGGGCTCACTGTCGTGTGTTGGATTGGGAATGAACCAGATGCGGCACCCGCAAGACGGACGCCACCGGCCGGAGGGATCAGGGCGTTTTCAGCTTGGCGGCGTTCGACAGGACTTCGTCGACCAGACCATATTCCTTGGCCTGCACGGAGCTCAAGTACCGGTCTCGTCCCGTGTCCTTCGCAATCACCTCGACGGGCTGTCCGGTGTGGAAGGAGAGAATCTGGTTCAGGACATCGCGAGTTTCCAAGATCTCCCTGGCCTGAATCTCGATGTCCGACACCTGGCCGCCCACTTCACCGAACGGCTGGTGAATCATCATCTTGGCGTGCGGAAGAATGAACCGTTTTCCCTTGGCGCCACCCGCCACGAGAATCGCGCCGCCGCTGGCGGCCAGTCCCACACAATAGGTTGCCACGTTGCACTGCACGAACTGCATCGTGTCGTAGATCGCCATCGTCGCGGACACGGAACCGCCGGGCGAATTGATGTAGAAGTGGACGTCCTGGTGCTTGTTCTCGGACTGCAGATACAGCAGTTTCATCACGATGACGTTGGCGCTGGCATCGTGGATCGGGCCGTCCAGGAACACGATCCGGTTTTCCAGCAGCAAGTCGCCGATGCCCATCTGACGCTGGCGCGAATAATCCCGCGAAGCATTGGCCATGGGCTCGAAGGAACGAGACATCGAATCCAGCATTCAGAATCCCTCAACACATTGGGGCCGAAAAGCACCTGCCTGGGCGGCACGGTCCGAATGAAACCCAGAACGAGCAGGTCGCGGGAAGAGTACGTGCCAGCCCGCTTTCAGACAAGGCTGACCGTCGGGTTCACCGAACGAATACGGCCGGCTGAATCCAGCCGGCCGTCTCCGATGTTGCACCCTGACTCGAAGTCAATTCGTAGGACGGATCTCCACATCCACCGTACCGGACAGGTCGCGATTTTTCGATCGGAACGGGCGACCTGTCGAACAGTCACCGTCAATCATTCGTCCCCGTCGTCCTCTTCCTCTTCTTCGTTGGGTTCCACCGCGAGGGACGAGATCCCACAGACCGACAGGGGCAACGCCTGGACGTCATCTGCGGCGGTCGTCGATTTCGGTGCGGGAACGTCTTCGAACTGAGCTGATCGCAGAATGAAATCGACGGCTTTCCGTTCGCGGATCTGGGCTTCCAGATTCTCGATGACACCGCTCTTTTGCAGACGGGCACGGACGCGCCGCGGGCTTTCGCCGCGCTGCACCGCCATCATGTTGATCTCGGAGTCGATGTCGATCGGTGTGACTTCGACCTTCTCCTGCGTCGCGATCCGATCCAAGACGAAGTGTTCCTTCAGCGCCTGGCGTGTGGAAGTGACCGACTGTTGTCGCAGTTCGTTCTCACGGGCCATGATCTGTTGGGTCGTGAATCCCGCCTGCTGCATTTCCAGCATCTCGCGCCGCAACGCGTTTTCGGTTTGCTTGTTCACCAGCGACTCGGGCAGTTCCCATGTGGCCGACGCGGTGATCTTTCCCAAGACTTGGCGGCGACATTCCTGACGCTGATCGTATGTCACCTGCCGCATGAGCATCCCGTGAATCTCGTCCCGCAGTTCCTGGGCATCGGAATAGCCGACCCGCTCAAAGAACGCGCTGTCGAGTTCGGGCAACTGCTGCCGCTGGACCTTCAATACGGTGATCGTGGCGGTCAGCCGCTCTCCCCGCATTTCGATCTGCTCGGCTTCACTCGAGATCACAATGTCGATGGACTTCACTGTGCCGACAGTGCTGCCCGCCATCAGTTGGTCAAATCCCGAGATCTCCGCATCGCGGAAGCGGATGATCGGCTTCAACTGCAAATCCACGGTCGGAATCTTGCGGAACGATTCGCCGTTCCGGCTGAACTCGATGCTGGCCGTCACGAAATCGCGGGGCTCGGCCGGATCATCGTGGCTGGCGAGTGTCGCGTACTGGCCGATAAACCGGTCCAAGTAGGCGGAGACGTCTTCTTCGGTGATTTCACGAATCGGACGCTGAATTTTCAGACCGCCGTAGTTCGGCAGTTCAAACTCCGGTCGGACTTCCACGTCGAACTCGTATTCGAAATCCCCTTCATCGGGAATGCGGAGGCTCTCCACTTCGAAGTCGGGTTCGTTGATGGGGTCCAGCGAATTCTCTTCGGCCAATTGTTCCAGGCTGCTCATCAACACCCGCTGCCGCACAGTGTCCTTGATCTCTTCGCGGAACCGTGTCTTGGCAAGCGCCGGCGGAACTTTTCCCGCTCGAAAGCCGGGGACCGAAGCGTTCTGGGCAACTTCCTTGACCGCGTCGATCATGAAGTGGTCAATGTCGGTACGGGGCACTTTGACCCGGACGTGCTTCTTGCACGGACCGACATTCTCGATGTTGACCTCAATCGACAAACGGTATCGCGGCGATTCAGCGGCTTCGGTACCTTCGTTCTCAACATCCGCAACCGCGGTTTCGGCCTCTGTCACAGTCAGTTCCTCGCTAAGAGATGGCTAAAGTGCCCGATGCGCTCCAGACGGCATTTGCGTCGCAACGGGTTTGGGCTGGGACGGTCGAGCCCAACAGAACCACAGTTCCACAGATGGCGACGCATCAAAACAGCGAACGCGTCGGAGCAACTCTGTTCCAGATTTGGGGGAACCGGCACGTCGAGGGGGAGAAAGCGGGTGATGGGACTCGAACCCACGACAACCACGTTGGCAACGTGGTACTCTACCAACTGAGTTACACCCGCATGAAGCCGACCCGGCGGATGCGAATTATGCCAGTTCATCCCCGCGCGTCAAGCGAACCGGCCATAGTCGGGACTCTCGTCGACCGTTTCTGACGATTTGAGCCACTCAACCGCGCCACTCGGTCTACGCAGGCCGACTTTGGACGGCTACCGACCCCGTGGGTTCACCACCGCCGAGAACCGCGCATGAGCTTCGTTCCACGCAGCGGTGTCTTGAGGCTCGTACCGCTTCAAGGTGGATGACGCGCGAACCACGGACCGGATTTCATGAAGTGAACCCACAGCGCCCGACGTGCGGGCCTGGACCAGGATGTTTCCCAGAGCGGTGGCTTCGATCGGTCCGGTGATGACGGGTCGACCGGTTGAGTTGGCAGTGAACTGATTCAACAGTTCGTTCTGCGTTCCGCCACCGACGATATGGATGACCTCGACTCGTTCGCCCGACAACTCCTCCAGCCAACCCAGGACGGTGCGATATTTCAGCGCCAGGCTTTCCAACGCGCAGCGAACGATGCCCCCTTCGGTATCGGGGATCTCCTGGTTGGATTGTCGGCACCATTCACGAATGGCTTCGGGCATGTCCTGCGGAGCCAGAAACGCGCGGGCATCCGGATCGACGAAGGCCCGAAACGGCTTCGCATCCCGCGCCACTTGGGCCAGCAAACCGTAGTCGTACGCGGCTCCGCTTCGCTCGAAGGAGCGGCGGCATTCCTGCACCAGCCACAAGCCCATGATGTTCTTCAGCAGGCGGTACGTGCCGTCGATTCCGCCCTCGTTTGTCACATTCAATTCCAGGGCGCGCTGCGTCAGGACGGCATGCGGCAATTCCAAACCCATGAGCGACCAGGTGCCAGAACTGATGTAGGCCCAGTTCGCCCGACCCGTGTTCTCCGTGGGAACCGCGGCCACGGCGGCGGCCGTGTCATGAGTGGCCGGGGCCACCACATTCAAACGGGGCAGACCCGCGCGGCGCGCGACGTCCTCGCGCAGCGTGCCCAGTTTCGTGCCGGGGTCCACCACGTCACCGAACATTGGCGTGGGCAGATTGAGGCGTCGCAAGAGGTCAAACGCCCAGGTCCGGTTGATCGGGTGAAACATCTGCGTTGTCGTGGCGTTCGTGAACTCCACCACGCGACTGCCGGACAGCAGCCAGTTGAAGAAGTCGGGAATCATCAGGAACCGATCCGCCTGCTGGACGAGCGGACCGTTGGTCTGGTTCATGGCCACCAACTGGTACAGCGAGTTGATCTCCATGAACTGCAGACCGGATTGCGAGAAGATCTCGCTGCGCGGCATTTGGTGGAATGTCTGTTCCATCACGCCCTGAGTACGACGATCGCGATAGTGATACGCCTGGCCGAGCATTTCCCCGGTCTTCGACAGCAGGACGAAATCGACGCCCCACGTGTCGACTCCGACGGACGTGATGTTCTGACCGAACCGTGCGGCGGCCTTGGCCAGTCCCAATTGAATCTCGGACCACAGCCGCAGCAGATCCCAGCGCATGGTCTCCGCCACTTGCACGGGACCATTGGGAAACCGGTGCAATTCTTCGAGCCGGACCTGTCGGCCGTCGAACAGGCCGGCCATGACTCGGCCACTCTCCGCCCCCAGATCGATTGCGAGATAGACCTGTTCAGCCATCGGTTGATTCTCCTCGGTGTGCGCACGGCATCGGTTTGGAGCGGGGATGATACCGCTGCCGGGCCGACTTCGGGAGCGAATGCGACGTCAACGGGGACATGGACGATGTTCAAGCCCGTCCTCCGGGACATTGGAGCGGCAGGTCGTGCCGATTCCCTGAAGTTGGGTTGGTGGCGGGACCGACTTTTTCAATGAAAACAGTCCAAAACAGGGAGTTACAGCGACAGGCGGTCTTGATTCGGATTGATCCGCTTTTTCCCCGCAGCTACAACCCGCCGTCCGATTCTCCCAATTCACATCTTTGTTTGATCGCCCCCATCCGGTTTCGGTCGCGGTCCGTCCGCGTCCCTACGTAACCGCAGAGGTGACTCGATGTACGTGTCGACACAGCGGCTCTTTGTCCGAACGACTTCGGTCGTCAGGTGCATGCTCTGGCTTGGCCTTGGGCTGGCACTGGCGCTCTTCGCGCAGACTGGTCTCGGACAAGACGATCCAGGGCCCGTGCCCCTGTTGCAGCGGCCCGAGGTCTTTCGGGCGCAGTCGCCCTATGATCCCGGTGCCATGCGTGATCCCGGTGCCATGCGTGATCCAGGCTCCATGCGTGATCCAAGCTCCATGCGTGATCCAAGCTCCATGCGTGTCGCGCCGGATGGGGCACAGACTCAGTTCGGTGACGCCGTGCAGGACAGCCTGTTGTTTGGAGATCAGCTCAGCGGACGCACGGGTGAAGCGTACGGCACGCTGTTTCGAGCCGGTGTCTTGACCGGTCCGGCCGTGGGACGGACCGAGACCATTGTGCCGTTGGAAATCATGCCGTATGGCTTCATCAACAATGCGATGGTTTTCGGAAGCCTGCGGGGATTCCGCGCCGCCAGCGATGGCTGGGGTATGAACCTGGGCGGCGGCATCCGCTACTACGCGCAGCGTTGGGATCGAATCTTTGGAGCGAACGCCTTCTACGACTATGACAATTCCAGCGGTGGCCTGTTCCGCGAAGTCGGCTTTGGTTTCGAGTCGCTCGGCACCCTGTGGGACATGCGCGCCAACGCGTACATCCCGCTCGCGACCACAGCGCGATTGCTGAAGACCGAACTGGTGGACGGCAGTCAGCGATTCGTTAAGAACAATTTGCTGTACGACAACCTGCTGACCAATGGCAACGCGCTGCGCGGTGTCGATTGGGAACTGGGTGTCCCCGTTCCCGGCCGCGTCCCGCAACGACACGCCCTGAAGTTGTTCGGTGGTTTTTACTACTACAACGGCAGCACGACCGAAGGCTTCACGGGCTGGAAGGCGCGAGCCCAGGCCAACGTCGTCCAGAATCTGACGGTTCAGTTGGAAGTCTTCAACGACCAGGTTTTCGACACCAGCGTCGTGTTCGGTGCCACGTGGACCTATGGTGGATTCCGGCAGGCCGACGACCAAAAGCGAACCCAGTTCGACCGCATGACCGAAATGGTCCGGCGCAGCTACAACATCACCGTCGCCAAGATTCCAACACTTGATCCCGGCAAGATCGCGATCAACCCCCTGACGAGCAAGCCGTACTTCTTCGAGCACGTCGCCAGCTACGCAAACCCCGTTGGGATGAACGGCACGGTCGAAAATCCGTGGCAGACTTTGACCCAGGCCCAGACCGCGCTGAATGCGATCATCCCCGTTCCCGCACAACAGGCGGGCAACGTCATCTTCGTGCATGCCAACAGCATCTATAACACCGCGCCGGACAACACCGTCGTTCTGATTCCCACCGTTCGAATCCTGGGCGAAGGGAACGGGGTCATCCATACTGTTCCGATATCCGGGCTGGGCAACGTCCCGCTGCCGCGTGCGACGAATTTCCCCAATCGGCCGATCTTTTCGAACCAGGTTGGCAATGCGGTGACGCTGGTGAGCGGGACAGCCGCCGCCCCCAGTGAATTCAGCGGATTCCAAATCGGCGATCCACTGGTGGGCAGCAGCGGATCGACCGGAATCGGAATCTTTGGAGACGGTGTGGCCAACGTGGTTGTCAACCAGACCAACGTCAACTTCGCCCAAGGTGACGGTGTGTTCCTGAACAACATGACCGGGCCTGTGTCGATGCTCGGAACGGTCATCAACAACATCGGCAACGTGAATCCGGCGATCGATGGTTTGCACATCGTCGGAGGGACAGGCAAGTTCAGTTTCGGAATTGAACCGTTCACATCGAAACGCGGCGTCATCAACAACACCGGGGGATACTCCCTGGAAGTCGATGGCACCGCTCGCGGAAGCTCGATCAATCTGACGGGGTCCGATATCAATGACGGCACGCTGCCGACTGCGACTGGCCAGAGGGGCGGCGGGATTCTGCTGAACGACATTGACGGAGTCGTGTTCATCGACAATGCCACGATTGTGAACACGCTCACCGATGCCTTCACTACCGGACATGGCATTGATATCGAGGGAACCGCAGCGACGGCGCTGACCCCCGCTCGCGGATTGGGACAGATCACCTTCCTAGGCGGCATCGCCATCGATAATCCGGCGGGCGATGGGATTCACATTCAGAACATGCAGGCCACACCGACCGGAACCCCCTCCAGCGTGCGGTTCATTCTGCCCAACCCGATCAACGGGACTCTGCAACCGGGGATTCGCATTACCAACCGCAATGCCGGCGGGATCACGATGCTCAACAACAATGGAAACATTTCCTTCCTGGAACCTGTTTCCATCCAAACGTCGGGGCTTCCTGTGGCGGCAGCGATCGACTTCGAAGGGAATGCCGGATCGGCCTCGTTCCTGTCGATCACGCCCAGTTCCAGTCCCAACCAAATCCAGATTACCAACGGCGGTGGAATCGGAATCCGGATCGGACAAGCGGTGCCCAACACCGGAGCGTTCCGTGTCACCGGGACAACCTCCATCACGGGCATTGCCCAAGAAAGCCTCCTGGTCGCCAACAACGCCGGCCCCGTCGCCTTCGACAACGTCAACATCGACTTTCGTGGTCAGCGCGGAATCGCGATCCAGAACAACCTGCGCAGCGTGACATTTACCGGAACGACGCGCATCGACAACTCCAGCAACGCACTGTTTTCCGCGGTGGACATCAACAACAACCTGATCGACCCAATCGACAACACCCTTTCCGGAAGCGTCTCGTTTGCGACACTGTCGATCACGAATGCCCAGGCGGGTGCCGGCGTTGGTGCCGGTCTGAATGTTGTGAACAATCCACCGAGCGTCTCGGTCAGAACTCTCAATGTCACCAACCCCTCCGCGACGGTCGGCGGGATCGCACTCTTCGCGGACAACGCCGGTGTGCAGCCCGCCGTCATCACGTCGGCGACCGCCGACCCGACTCTTGGGTTGTCGATCGGCTCGGGGACGCTCGATGCGTTTGGACGCGAGGCGATCAACGTGCAGAACTCGGTGATCGGCCTCCAATTCGTCTCCGTCAGCAGCACGAACTCAGTGGCGGAAGGCATCCTGCTGGCGAACAACGTGGGCCCCGGCAGTACGGTCGAGACCGACGGCACCACCACCCATCCGATCATCTTCACGATCCGGGGCACGCCCCTCGTTCCCGGTTCCGGCGGCACGATTCAAGGGGCGGCGCTGAATGGGGCCTCGTTCCAGAACACCGAGGGCGTTTCAATCACCAACGCCGATTTCACGGGGAACGGCGGATCGGGCATCATTGCCACCACGCCGGAACTCGATCTGTTTAACATCAGCTCGACCGGCAACGGCGTGAACGGCGTGAGAATCGACGCCCGCGCCACCCCGCCTGTCGCCAACTCCGTCGGCCCCAAGCTACAGACCACCTCACCGATCTTTACCATGTATGGGTCGAGTGTGAATACGAATACGGACAGCGAAGTCGTGTTCAATGCCCTCAGCAAGGGGACGTACAACGTCACCCTGGGCACGGCCACCAACGGCAACATCATCACCGATGTCACGGGCGGTGCCGTCCCGGCCGCGATCGTCGTGGAGCATGTGGGCGCCGCCATCAATTCGACTCTCAACCTCCGCGTTGTCGGCAACACCATCACGGTCGCGACGTTGGTGGGATTGGACGGGCTGAATGTCAACTGGAATGGCAACATCGTCGGTGCCGCCGACTTGAACACCTTCAACTTCGGCGTCGATCTCGATCGCGCCATCGTTCTGAACCTGCCTTCAACAACGGCGACGTCGAATTTCGAGATCATGAGCAACGTCTTCAACTCGCCGGCGGGAATCACCACCGAGGGCATCGACATCACAACAGGCGGAGGTCAGTCCGCAATCACGATCGGACGATTGAACGGGCAACTCAACGGCAACGTCATGACGTTCGCTTCCCCGTTGATCAACAACGCCGTGAATGCCAACATCGGTATGGCGTTCAGCCTCGGAGCCAATTCGAACGTCAATGTCTTCGACAATCAGATCAACATGACCAACGACGCGGGTCAGGGCATGCAGTTCACCCTCGTTCAAGGACCATCGTCCCTGAACATTAACAACAACAGGATCAACATTTCGCCACTGAACGGCTTGATCACGATCGAACGCGGCATCAACATCCTGTCGACGACCGGTGCGGTGCAACTGTTCGGCACGATCAACAACACCGTGATCATCCGAAATCAGCAAGGTGCCGGTATTCCGTACTTCTTCGCCCCCATCGGCAGTGTGACGGGTTCGATCCTTGTGAATGGGTTCACTCAGCCATAGTGCCGGGTGGCGGGAAATTGAGTTCACCCGGGTTCGAGATCCGTCATGCGTCATGGTCAACAACAACGTCATCGGTGTCGATGACGGTGAGGATGGGGTCATCGACGAATGCGCGATCAGCCTCCTGTTCGTGACTGGTGCTGTGAATCTGCCCGGGTCTCGGGACAACGCCATCGGGATGCATGAGCCCCTGATGACGGACCCCGGCCTTCCCTTTCACGACATCCCGCCGGCAGTGATCGTGAACGCATGATTCTCGTCCCCGTCGTCGCGACCGGGCTCACTGTTGATTGTGGCGTCGTCCACCCGCGCCGCGATTGTTCGAGACCAAGGTTCAAGTGGGTGTCGCCGTCACACCAGACTGCCCGGCGTTGAACTTGTCCCGACGGACGCCCGACAGGGCGGCTGCAACCCCATCCAGCGGGGTTCATTCTCCACGTTGTTCGCCTGGCTTCCTCACCGTTGCGGCGGATGTGTGATGTCACCGACTGCGCAACTTCGGCAGCCGTGTGTCGGACGAGTTCTTGAAAACCGTGTCGTATGTGGTTTCCCTCTTCGACGGACTCGCCCAGCCCGGATAATTCATGAGGAACCACGAAATACTCGAAAGGCACGAAAATGAAGAGAGTTGCGGTCAGAGCATCGCAAGACTTCGCGCGTCGTTCCTTGACGGCCACTTGGGATCAGAACTCTCGTCTCTTCTTCACTTTCGCGTCTTTCGTGTTTTTCGTGGTGAATAATCCGGGCCAGTGACATCCCGTGGAAACCCGCCTCCCCTTTCTGGTGGACGGGCCATTCAACCCGATCGCCGAGAAGGCGGATCATTTGGGAGAATTTCCCCAAGTGATACTCTCGTCACGACCGATACTCATACTACAACCGTCAAAGTCGGCACGGTTGCGCGTGCCCTTTCCGCCGAGTGTGCCGGGGCATTGATCAGTTTTTTGCAACTTTCCAGGAACGCGAACATGTCCGGGCGAATGACGCTTGGTTCGCTCTTCGTGCTGGCCGCCCTGTTTCCGGGGTTGTGCCGCGCTCAAGGCGGGTATGGTTACGGTCCACCAGGTCCACCGCAGGGTGGCTGGCAGGGACAGGCACCGTCCCAACTACCACCCCAGTATCCGGGCTGTCCGATGCCACCCCGCGGAGGTGGCAACAGTATCTATGAACAGCTCCCCGATGACGTGGGATTCCTGCACGATGACTCTTCGCTGGAGATCGCGCTCAAGAATGTGTTCCGACATTCCTACTACCGCGGTGAATACCTGCTCTGGTCGGCCAGCAGCCCCGGAAACGTTCTGCTCGGCGGAACAGCGGGCGCGTACATTGATCCCACCGTGGCCGTTCCGATTCCGCCAAACACGTTCAATGTGCCAACCGGCAATCCGCTGACGGGGAACACGGCCACCGCGACCGAACCGTCTCTGGCCGCGTTCGACATCAAGAACGTCAATGGATACCGGGGAACAATCGGATTGCCCATCGGACCGGGAAACTTCGAAATGTCGGCGTTCGTGCTGGCGACCCGGAAGAACGAATTCGATGGAACATCACTGATATCGCAGGAAATCACGGCGAATCTGCTGTCGGTTCCGCCCATCCCGACCACGATCCCCGCCAACTTCATCGGGCAGCCGATCACAATCGGGGGAGTGCAGCAATTCATGCTCTACATGGACGGCTACGAAGCTGTCATGCGGACCAGCATCTGGGGAACGGAAGCCAACTATGTGTTCGATGCTCCCAACGCCGGAACGGGAGATTTGCTGACGATCAGTCCGTTGATCGGGTTCCGCTACCTGAACTACCTCGAGACTCTGTCGCAGACGGGTGGCTACCAGATTGTCACCGACCCAACGACGACCCCCGTGACCACTGCACCGGAACTTCGGTCCATCTACTCCCAGAGCAACAACAACTCGTATGGACCCCAGTTCGGTGTCCGTGCGGAATTGGCAATCTCCAAGATCACGTTTGGAGCCGAGCCAAAGATTATGCTGGGTTTGAATTCGTACACGGCCGCACTGTCGACCATCAACGTCCCATCCGACAATTTTCCCAACAACACGTCCTTCAGCTTCCACAAGAAGGCAACCACGTTCGGACCCATTGCCGACCTGAAGGTCTATTCGCGAATCAATGTTTCGCAATACGCCCATGTTTTCGTCGCCTACAATCTCATGTGGGCCGGATCGCTCTCACGGCCGTACGACACCATCGGATACAACATCTCCGCGAACGGCAGCGGCCTGTTCGACCCCAAGTCCACCGACTCCATCATCCAAGGATTGTCGGTTGGTGGTGAACTTCGATTCTGAGCGGGTCGCTCGGCGAATGACGTAACAGAAGGCGCAAGACCAAAGTCTTGCGCCTTCTGTTCTTTTTGCCAACCAGTGGCGACTGCCCGTCGCCCGGGTCGTCATTTGTCGTCGGGCCATTTCGCTCCCTGGTCGATCCAGGCGCGGAGCAGGCCGATCTGTTCGTCCGAGAGCTTTTCACCCTCCGGCGGCATGACGACATCGGGATCGACACCTGCCACATACTTGACCAGCAGACTGTCCTCGCTCTTCCCCGCGACAAACGCCGGACCGCTGTCGCCGCCATTGAGGGCGTCGTCGCGACGATCCAGCCGCAGGCCGGCTTCGTGTCGCGACGAGCCGTGGCACTTGTGACACTTCTCCCGGAACAGCGGCTGGATGTCCTTGACGAAATCAACCGCACGCTTGGCAGCGGGAGGCACGGTCCCCGGCTCAGCGCCAAGTGCCTCGCGGTGGACCGGCGAAGTGCCGGCAACAACTGCGATCGCGCCGACCATAAACGTCCCCAGGACCAGTCCGTTACGCCGTGCATGAACCATGCAAGAACTCCATCCTGAAAACACGGGAATTGATGCACACGGGGGCTTGTTGCCGGGCGTTCCCGACGGTTCCGACCAACGTCTCAAGAACCGGCGACGGTTGGTTACACCCCGCTGCAAACTTGGCTGGGGGATGAATGCCTGTTTCTGGTGGCAAATGATATCGGGCTCGCCAGATGACCGGCGAGCCCGCAATGACTGTTCAATCGACGCAATGCGACTACTTCGCGGCGGCCCGCGCCGTGCGAGGCTGCACTACTGAGGCAGGGGCTTCGTCCTTGCGCTTTGCTGAACGCTCGACGGCTTGGGCCAGCACTTGCTGGGCACCCATCAACTGCTCTTGCGTGAAGTAGGGAGTCGAAGGCTGACCACCGAGGTGATCAACCGTCTTTGCCGCGAGTTGCTGCCAGTTCATCTTGTCGGAAATCGTCCATGCCGCAGCTTGGGCCGCCTGCGAATCCACTCTACCGCTGCCAACCGACGAAAGCAGTTCGTAGAGGACTGGATCCTTGCTGACTCGGGAGACGGGAAGCAAACGGTATTTGTTCGCAGCGGTTGGCTCAGGTCGTCCATGTTGGAGACAGACCGAGTTGAACTTGACGGCAACGATTCGTTCGGGCGGGATCGAAAAGAAGCCACCTCCGCCGCCGCCTCCACCCATGCCGCCCATGCCACCCATGCCGCCTCCTCCCATGCCGCCCATGCCACCGCCCATTCCACCGCCGCCCATGCCTCCACCCATCATTTGCTGTCCACCGCCACCCATTCCTCCACCCATTCCTCCCATGCCACCACCCATGCCACCCATGCCTCCACCCATGCCGCCCATGCCGCCACCACCGAACTGAGCGTTCATGGGGACACCGATCACGGCTTCAGGGACTTTCACGTTCAGCGGTTTGTCCGTCTTGTTCTCGATGAACACGGTCCCGCCGAGAGCGTTCTTGGGAATCAATTTGGCCTCGACCTGTCCGGCCTCAATGGCAGCGAACAACTCGACTTCTTCTCCGCTCGGATCAAACTTGGGATTGGTGATGGGCTTTGTGTTGACAGCTTTCTTGGTTGCCGCCGAGGCATCGGGAACCTGGCCGATGAGCACCAGACCGAGGCAGGCAAAGCAACAGGCGAACAGGGTTGCGGACGAAGGACGGACCATCAATTGTTCCTTTTCGCAGAGTTTTGCAGACTGCAGCTTGCGCTTGCCAGCGGGTTCAATACCAGAAACCGCCTCATACCAGATTCAGAATTGTGGTTTCCAAGCTGTCGACAGGTAGTGTGCGTGATTCTAAGCCGCGTTCAAACCCTGGATCAACCAATACTTTGGAATTGCAGGTTTTTTTCTGGGTGCGGGGTCGACCATCCGGTCGGAAACGTCGATCTCGAAGGGCGTCTCTAAGTTATCGACAGGAATGAGATAGTGTTCTGCACATGGAATGAGGGGCTCGTTTTCTACGGCATATCCGAGCAAGTCTTGTGTCCGCAGAACCTTTTGAATCGGCGGGACACCGCTGCCGGGCCGGTGCTTTCCTCCCAACTGTTCAACTCTTCCGTCCTTGCCACCAAGTCTGCGGGGACAGAGGTGCGATGCCGATATCGTAGGTGCCCTTCACCCGCGAGTTTCACGTCAGGACGACTTTTTCCACCCGTAGTCGCCGGACGATTTCGGTCCGAGTGATCGAGGCCGAATTGTGGTTGGGCTGAACACGCAGGATGGAACCTGGTTGCGGACGCATGACATGAACCTTGGAATTGCCGGTCCCTTGCGATCCGTTCTTGTGAGCATGGTACTGGTGCTCCCTGTCGCTCTTGCCTCGTGCCGGGTCACCCCGCAGTCCGTGACACAATCGCAGTACGCTCACGACTACGATCGCCTTGAGATCATCTATCAAGCCCACCCGGCGACCGGGCCGCTGTTTTCGACGGTTTCCCCCTTGCGACCCGCGTCCCCGGAAATTGTCCAAGCCGCTGCCGAAGTTCCGGTCGCTCCGCCCCTGTTCCAGAACATGAGTTGGTCACGGGCCGAACTGCGAATTGAGTGTCCCCACCCCGACGGCAGAACAGACTATGCCCGGGTGACCGTGCGTTTCAAGCCGGTGGAATGCGGCCAGGAATGCAGACGTGCGTCATGGAGCGAACAGGTGGAGCAACGGACCGGATTGCGCCAATCGCGACAAGCCACCTTTCGCGAACGTCTGTTCTATGAGTCGGCGACGCCGGCGCAGAACGGGGAAACCTATTCCGAACTCGATTTGCCGAAGTCCGAATTGGATGCGATTCTCGCGGAGCTCAATTCGCACGGATTCTTTGCTGAGCACGGACGCCCGTCCGACGCGGAGTCTCAACTGGAGGTGCGCCTGAATCGCCGCTGGACCTCCAAGCGTTGGGGCTACGAGCCCGCGCTCGACGCCCTGACGACGCGAGTGTGCGAAGAGGGAACATCAAGGGCCGCGATTGTTGAGGGGGATGCCGTACACTCCACTCGTTCCGGGCTGTCGAACTGGCTCATGCCTTTCGGGCATTCTCGATGAATCGCCGAACCTGACCTAGATCCTTGACGCCCGGCGCCGACTCGACTCCGCTGGCAACATCCACGCCCCACGGTCGAACGACGCGAATCGCGATGGCAACGTTGTCCGCATCCAGTCCACCCGCCAGCACCAGCGGCGGCCACGTGTCGCGTTGATACCCGCGAGCCAAGGCGTCCCACGGAACTGCATGACCGGTTCCGCCATACGATCCCTTCACATGCGCATCAATCAGGCATCCGGCAAGGTGGACTCCACATGTCTGACAGTCCGCCAAATGGTCGCCGAGCCCGCGGAGTGAATCACCATCCATGCGCCAGGCGCGGTAGACCGCGAGTACAGGGAGTCGACGAACAAGTTCCGCAATCATGGATGCAGTTTCATCCCCGTGAAGTTGGATGGCGGCCAAACGACACGCACCCGCCAAATCCTCAATTTCCGCGACTGAATGATTCACGAAAACGCCGACCCGCTGGACGTGATCGCCGGTGATGTCCGCGATCCTGGCGGCAACATCTCCGGCGACCTGACGGGGCGACTTGGCGTAGAAGTTGAGGCCGATGGCATCGGGAGACAGGCGACAAACTTCTTCCGCCGTCGCTTCATCGCGCACTCCGCAAATCTTGACCCACATGTTGGTCCCCGGAAATGCAAACAGCCCGGCAACGATGGCCGGGCTGTCAGATGGCTCGAAGCCGGTTTACTCTTCCGCCACGTACGGCAGCAGGCCGATAAAGCGAGCCCGCAGGATGGCCTCGCGCACCGCGCGCTGGTACTTGGCGCAGTTGCCCGTCTTGCGACGCGCGAGCATGTTGCCTTCCCGGTCGATCATCGACCGCAGCGTCTTCAGATCCTTGTAGTCGACAAAAATCGGATGGGGCGACTTGTCGCAGCCATGCAGGCAAAACCGGCAGCGCAGCTTCTTCTTCAGCCGTTGGCGCTTCTTGCGAAGTTTCTTGATCTCGGTCTTGTTCAACGCACTCATGGGCAGGGGCCTCGGTTGGTGATTCCGATCGCAATCGGAATCCGTTTCATGGGATGAAACGCAGAGGAATCGAGTTTCCTCGCCCCAGCATGCTGGGGAGAGCGATCCGGCGGATCGTCCGTTCCGGTGGGGAACGGGGTGCGGAGTATTAAGTCTGCCGGCCGAAAATGCAAGCGACTGCTTCGTCGGGATCGCCGACTCATGGAGGGGGATGGCACTGGACCGGCCTTGATCGCGGGGCTGATTCGTCCGGTGGTTTGACGGCCGGAAAGGGCCGTTTTACAACACACCGCCTCGTCGACGCGCCGTCGCGCGGGAAGTCGGAATCATCGAGTCGAAAGGAACGATCACTTTGGAAAAACCACTGGCTGGCCAAGTGGCCCTCATCACAGGAGCCGGGCGCGGATTGGGGCGGGCCTTTGCCGAGCGGCTGGCCGCGATGGGATGCGACATCGCAGTCCACGGCATGCGGGAAAACGGCCCGGCGGAATACGGCGAGGGAACCACGCTGACCGATGTCGCCCGGCAGATTGGCGAGCAATTTGGCGTTCGCACCATCCGGGTGCTTGGCGACCTGACCATCAATGCCGACGTGGAGCGAGTTGTCCAGACCGCGAATGCGGAATTGGGGCCGGTCGGCGTTCTGGTTCATAACGCGGGGGGCGATGTGGCCGCGGCGGGGGGAAAGCCCAATCCCAACGATGCCGTGATGGTCAAAGAGATCGACGTCAAGGCGGTCCTGGATCGCAACCTGCTCAGCACCATTCTGGTCTGTCAGCAGACCGCCCGCGGCATGATGGAACGCCGGGCGGGACGGATCATCACGATCAGTTCCATCGCGGCCTTCAAGGGGAACGACACCAGCGTGATCTATGCAACCGCCAAGGCGGCCGTTGTCGAATACACGCGGTGTCTGGCGGTGCAGCTTCGTCCCTACAACATCACCGTCAACAGTCTCGCCCCGGGTGACACGCGAACCGGCCGATTCCTCGGCACCCGTCATGTGGCTGGTGAACGTCTGGTCTCGGAAGGAACCTTGGACCGGGTGGCGCTGGTCGATGAAGTGGCGCGGGTCATCGATTTCTTCGCCGGACCACTTGGCGACTTCGTGACGGGCCAAGTCCTGCGCGTGGATGGTGGCACTCAATGCTGGTCCGCGTAAGGGCCGGCGCATCAATAACTGTTGTAGCACGGACGCCTCGTCCGTGCGTCCGTTTCGTGCGATGACTGGGTTTTGGACGCACGGACGAGGCGTCCGTGCTACGGCTGATTCTCACCGAATCCCGACAGTTATTGATGCGCCGGTCCTAAGACTGCACGGTTCCCGCTGCAAGCGATCCCAACGTGAATGAAAAACCGCCCTGCCGGGTCAGTCCCGGCAGGGCGGTCGCATTGAAGCGTCATCGAACTTCGCGGCGATCGAGTTACGCGGCGGCCTTCTTGGGCTGACGGCCTTCGCGGTCGACGAGCCAGAACAGGATCGGGTTGGCGATGTAGATCGTGCTGTAGACACCGGTCAGCACGCCGATGATCATCGAGAACGCGAATCCGTGGATTCCTTCGCCACCAGCCAGGTACAGGACGACGACCACGATAAACACGGTGAGCGAGGTCAGGATCGTTCGTGACAGGGTCTGATTCACACTGAGATTGATCATGTCATAGGTGATCTTGGGGCTCTTTCCCTTGATCTCGCGGATGCGGTCGAAGATGACGATCGTGTCGTTCAGCGAATAGCCCACGATGGTCAACAGGCACGCGATTTGTCCCATGTTGATTTTGAAATCTTCCAGGAACAGCAGCGACCCCACGGGTGTCTTGCTCAGGTAAGCCCCCACAGCGATGGCCCCCAGCGTCACGAGGACGTCGTGGAAGATCGCCGCGACGGCGGCGTAACCAAAGTACACCTTCTCGAACCGGAACCAGATGTAGATGATGATCATGATCAGGCTGGCCACGATGGCCATCAGGGCCGCCAGCTTGGTTTCGTTGGCGACCGAGGTATCGAAGGTGTTGACCTCTTCGAACAACGGCTGCTTGGCCAATGTGGACTGAACCTTCTGCAGTGCGGAACTCAAATCCGCCGAGTCCACATCTTTCGCCGAGAGCAGGGAAAACTCGGTGAATTTCGGACTCGCCCGTCCCAACACCGGCTCCAGGGAAGCCTTGGTTCCCCGGGCGGACAGCAGCAGTTGCACGGAATCGTATTTGAGTTGCTCATTGCCGACCTTCAATTCGGACAACTGCTTCGAGAGGTAATCGATGACGGTGGCTTCGGACATCGAACCGGTGAATTTCAGGCTGGTCTGACGGCCGTCGAGGAACCGCAGCCTGTCGCCGGCGAGTTTGTCGGTGATGTCACCCACGGTGAACTCATCCAGCGTGACGCGACGGAGCGCGAACTTGGCTTCGGCGAAGGCCTTGTTGATGTCTTCGCCGACCTTGGTCGGATCCAGTTCGGTGGTGCGCACGCGGAATCGTTTGCCGCCCGCCACGGAGACTTCCTCGTGGCCCAGCGTCAGCCGCTCCAGACTCACTCCGTTGGGGAACACCGCTTCCAGCCGTTCGCGCACGTCCTTCGTGTCCTGCGGCTCGATGAACTCAAACGTCACCATGGTTCCACCACTGAAGTCGATGTCCATGTTCTGGGCGCCGCGCACGGTCAGGGTGATCATGCCGACACCGATCAGAACGGCCGAGAAGATGTAGGCTGTCGTCCGCTTGCTCAGGAAGTCGAGCTTGGTTTCGCCGAGGAATTGCATCATTTTCAGCGTCTTGACCAAGCGTTTGCGTTCCACGACGTGGAAGCAAAGGTGGCCGAAATACAGGCACGAGAAGAGGCTGACCATCAGGCCGATGAACAGCGAGACGGCAAAGCCCTTGATCAGGTCCGTGCCGATCAGATAGAGGATGACCGCCGTGATCAGTGTCGTGACGTTGCTGTCGATGATCGCGGCGAACGCCTTCTCAAAACCGTTTTGTATGGCCATGCGGAGACTGGCCCCGCGGGCGAGTTCCTCGCGCATGCGTTCATAGATCAGCACGTTCGAGTCGACGGCCATACCGATCGTCAGCACCAGGCCCGCCAGACCGGGCAGGGTGAACGTGGCCGAAATGAACGCCATTGCCCCCACAACCAGGATCAGGTTGAGCGCCAGGCAGAGATCCGCGATCACGCCCGCCGCCATGTAGTAGACCAGCATGAAGACGAACACCGCGGCGGCCGAAACCACGATCGCGGTGATGCCCTTCGTTTGAACGTCGATCCCCAGCAGGGGACTGATGGTGAATTCGCTGACCGGGTTCTGCTTGAGCGGAACAGCCAAGGCCCCCGCGTTGAGCACCCCGACCAGGTTATCGATTTCCGCCTTCGTGAATCGGCCCGTGATCTGGCCGTTGGCGCTGATCACACTGTTGATCGTCGGTGCCGACTGCACCTTGCCGTCCAGCAGGATGGCCAGTCGCCGCTTGGAAGCATCCGTCTTGTCGGGAAGGTTGTCGCTGGTCAGTTTGTGGAAGAGCGCTGCGCCGCGCGCGTTGAAAGAGAATGAAACGGCGAGCGAGGCATTTTCGTCGGTCGTGGCCCGCGCGTTCGTGAGATAGAACCCAGTCACCGCCCGGTTTGGAGGATCGTGCTTGATCAGAACCTGGGCAACGTCGGTTTCCACGCCGGTCTTGGGGTGAAGTCTCGTGACCGTTCGATGACCATCGCCGGCCCAGCTTTCCTCCTTGTTCTTCGAATCGGCCAGATCGTGCCACGCCGCGACGATCAGTCGCTTGTCGTCGCTCGTCGTGCTGAGCAGTTCGTTCTGATTGTTGGGGAGCTTCATCGCCTGATCGATCAGCCCCTGATCGTTGCGTTCATTGGCGACGATGCCAAACTCGAGGCTTCCCAGTTTGACGATCAGTTCCTTCTTTTGCCGGACCAGATCGGTGTCGGCACCGGGAATGATGATTTCAATGCGATCCGTGCCAACTCGGCGGACGGCGACTTCCTCCGCTCCCGACGGATTGATTCGTTTGACAATCGCGCTCACCATCTTGTCGACGGTCGCCTTGTCGACGGTCTTCCCCTGGTCCTTGGCCGCCGCCAGATCGATTTCGTAGACCAGGTTCGTACCGCCGGCGAGGTCGATGCCCCAATGCACGGCGTCGCGCCAGGTTTTCCGCTTGTAACCGTCAGGGAATTCACCGTCGCTGATTTTGACATCAGACTCGGCCGCCTTGGTTTTCGCCTCTTTGGCTTTGGCCTTCGCCGCGGCGTGCTGCTCGCGAACCCGTCCCTCGTCCAATCGTCCGGCGATTTCCTGATAGACGAACGGGGCCAGCGC
>JAYTIB010000704.1:0-3536 GCA_043732205.1 Schlesneria sp.
CGACATGGCGAACTTCACCGTCAAGAAAAAGTTCGACGCCGCGTACAACCTGATCAACACGTTCCGGCATCTCCCCACCGAGGCGACCGCCGAAGCGCATTTCAAGTGCGTGGCCGACGCCCTGAACAAGGGCGGGATCTATCTGCTGGGACTGCACCTGATCCCCAAGACTCCGCAAAAATGCACGGCCGAAACTTGGTCTGCGCGGCGCGGTCCGTTGTCGGTCGTCTCCAACCTCTGGTCGATCAGCCTCGATCTCAAGCAGCGGGTGGAACGAATCGGTGTCACGTACGATGTCTCGACCCCCACCCGCAAATTCCGCATCGAGGATGAAACCGTCTTTCGCACGTACACTGCCGAACAGATGTACGACTTGATCGCGACCGAGCCCCGTCTGCGCCTCGTGGAAACCTTCGACTTCCGCCACGACATCGACTGGCCGATCGAAATCACCGCCGACACGGAAGACGTGATCTACCTGCTGCAGCGTGTCTGACCTGGTTGATTTTGCGGGCCAGATTGACAGTCGGACCGGGGCGAGTAGAATTTGCCCACCGCTCATCCTTCCTGCTCTCTTTTCGCGGGTGACACGAGTGGATACACGCTAGACTGAACGCAGATTTCCTTGTGAACACTGCTTTTGCCGCGTGCCCGTGTTACCGCGATCCCGCCTGTCATTCCGCCCAATCTTCCCGCAGACCGTGGTCCGCTGGAGAAGGAGACAACAATGCTTCCCGTTGCATTCGCGCCTGGTCCAATGGAATTAGCACTCATTCTTGGCATCGCACTATTGCTGTTCGGCGGAAGCCGGCTGCCGACCCTGATGCGGTCGCTGGGTCAAAGCGTGACGGAATTCAAGAAGGGCGTCCGTGAAGACGACGCTCCCGACGCCAACCTGGATGCCAAGAAACCGGACACCAAGTAAACATCCCATTCCATCGGAGGAAGAAACATGCTTCCCATCGCTTTCATCGGAAACCTCGGTCCCTTCGAAATGTTGTTGGTCGCGGGAATCGCGTTGCTGCTGTTCGGAAAGAATCTTCCGAAAGTGGCTCGCGACGCGGGCAAGGCGATCGTTGAATTCAAGAAGGGAATGTCGGGCATCGAACACGCCGTCGATGACGCGGTCTACGCCAAACCGGAATCGAGCAACGCATCGCGTCCGGTGCCACAGGAAGAGTCGGTGGAATCCAGCGCGCCGAAGTTCGAGCCACCCACCTCAGAGCCAACGCCGGTTGAATCGGTCGAGCCCAAAGTGACCGAGTCGGTCACGTAGGTCGTCCGGGCGCCGCACGGTTGAATTACTTCGGACCGAGTGCTTGCGGCGTTTCCACATCGACGATCCGGGCGGTCGGACGCGACAAGTCGACCAGGATCGGCTGCGGCGATTCGGCCTTCGCCGTGTTTCCCGCCACGTCCCGGGCGACCACACGCACATAGAACTGCGATGGCGATCCGGGGGTGACAGCCCACTCGAATCCGCCCTGGTCGTCCGTCCAGCCACTGACCGCTTCCCACGGACCATTGCGGGTCGGCGAGTAATAGACGGACACCGGCTTGCTGGCCAGATGTTCGTCGGCGATGCGCCATCGGACTTGCACTCGGTTGCTGTTGGCTCCTTGTCCCTGCTGGGCCGAGAGCAATTCCACCGTCGGCGGAGTCTGGTCCACCGCCACGATGATGGATGGCAACTCACCGGGAAGCGGCGGATCGTTGGTCAATCCCACACCGCTGCGGACTCGAATGGAGAACCCGTACTCGCCGTCCTGGGGCACTTCGACGTCGACCGGACTGCGGCGATCGGGATCGTCGCCGTACTTCCACCACTTGCGTCCCTGATCCTGCGTGATGAACAGTTCCACGGCGCCGATGCCGGATGGTCCGACGTCATCGACCGTGTAACCGACTTGGAATCGACGGGAACCGACCACGCGCCGCGGTCCCGCGTTTCGCAGCGCGAGATTTGGCTGCTGAATGGGATTCGGTTGCAGTACCGGATGCGGTTGAGCGACCGCCGGATCGGGGAAGTCGCCCCAACGATCCTTGGTGATCGCTGGTCGGGACTTTTCGTTGCCGACGACGAACTGCTCACTGGGTGAGGCCGTCGCACCACCCCACGGTGTGATGACGGGACCGTGATACTCATTGGCTTTTTCGGCGGGAGCGCCGGACGCACCGATCCGCGCATCGGACACGATCGCATTCGGAAGCACGGCGTTGGGCATGCTCGACACCGCGGAGGAGCGATTGCTCTCCACAGCGGGAAGACGTGTGCTCTCCGCGGCCGGGGGGCTGATCGCGGCGTGTTCGTGACCGTCCAATCCGGCGATCGGAACGCGACGGGTTGGTCTGGGTTTGGGAGCCGGATCACCGACGGCGATGATCTGCATCTGGGTCTGCCCCTTGCCCACGTTCGATGCAGTGTCCGCAATTGTCCCGCGCACCTTGACCTGTCCCTGTTGCGACACATTCCACGGAATCTGACCGCTCGCTTTCGGAGTCACCTCGACCGGTTCCCAGTCTTGGCTGCCGGGCTGCTGATATTCGAGCTTCAGCGTGGAGACATCCAGATGCGCATCGGCGGCGTTCCAAGAGAGTTCGACTCGTCCCGGTCCCAACTGTTGCAGTGAAAGTTCGAGCAGCGGTGCCAGCGTGTCGACTTGGACGATCAACCCCGTCTCATACTGACCGGCGGGGGGATGCAACTGGTTGCGGCCGTCGACCGTCTTGACCGCAAAGCGGTACTCGCCGTCTCCCGCAGCCTGATATTCAAACTTCGCCCCATCGGGAGCAAGTGTCTGGGACAACTCCCATGTCACACCGCCGTCCCGTGAGACATGCAACTGAAGTTCTCGTGCGTTCATCCGCTGCAGGGCGGCGGGTTCGATCTTGAAGGGAATTCGAAACCGGGTCTTGTTCGTCGGAATCGGCTGTGGAGCGGCGGCGACCGTGGACCCCTGCGCGCACAGCAGGCCAGCCAGCACCAGCATCGCCGTCATTCGGCCATCCATGCCGCATCTCCTCGGGAGTCTTCACCGGTAATCAGGCCGTTGAAAAAGCCGTAGCACGGACGCCTCGTCCGTGGTTTCCATTTAGGGTTCGCTCGGACGAGGCGTCCGAGCTACGTTTTTCAACAGGCGGAAATGGTCGTCGACTCTCGCCCCTTGTCCTTCAGCAGTCCGGTCGTCGTTGAGAAACGCGTCCGATCGTTCGCCGATCAGACCGATGGGACACCCCGACGTTGGCCCGCCGTGGCGGGCCGCCAATCATCAGTTGAATCTGACGCTTCGCGCAATGCCCAAACAAACGTCGGGACATTCCTCTATCGTCGGTATCGGCGAAACCAACAACGCGGCTTGAATCGACCTGCGCACTTTTGCCGATTTTGATGGTCGAAACGGCAATGACGGAGGGAAGTCGGCAGTCTCGAAGTGTCGAGCGACCGTGTTGTCAGACTGGCGTCGTGGCGTCGATGTGGCGGAGGCTACTGTAGTCCCGTCGCTCCGCCGACGGGACGTCTGGCGGATCGTCCCGTC
>JAYTIB010000705.1:0-3524 GCA_043732205.1 Schlesneria sp.
CTGTCGATGATGGACAAGATGAACATCCACCTCGACAAGTTCGGCGACGCGACCGAGCCGCTGAACGAAGTCTAGTTCGCTGTCTGCTAAAAAACGTACGGTGAGCCTCTGGCTTTCTCGGTTTTGATTCAACGGAGATCGTCGGCAAATGCCCTGCGACGTAACATGTTCCCGGTCCATCCGCATCAGTTCCCGATGCTCGCCGAAGTCCCGTGGAAGAAATCCGGTGCCTGCATGAGACTTCGACACCGGTCGCAACGAACTGGCGGAACTCCATGCGTGACGCCTCGCAACCCAAACGCTCATCGTGCTTCGGCACAGTTGGCGGACCGAATCACTGGCGGCCCGTTTGAGCCGCCAGTACTTCAAAGCCACTGGCGAGCGAAGCCCCTCGCCAGTGGCACCCGGCGTTCTACTTCCCCGACGCCAAGGAAGCGATCACAACCGGAGTCACTGCCATGTCCGTCGCTATCGTTGATTTGCTGGCAGCAAAGTGACAGAAATTCGCAAACGATACGGCTGATTGACGCTTGTTGCAGCATTCGGCTGTTGGTGTAATGACATCAAGACACGGGCGGGCAGAGTTTCAGCAACGCCACCCGCCGGGAGACTAATTGTGGAAATGACGCCAAGGGAAGTGCATTTGCTTGGTGATGTTTTCTTGCCTGAAATAATGCGAGAAGCAAATGTGACCGCCGACAGGATGATATGCCGCGATCTGCTTGGCGTTTTGATTGTTATGCGTGATATCCCTTTGAAGGAGCAGCCGAACGATGTCAAGTCACTCAGCGAGTTTGTTGAAATTGACGAATCGCAATGCCGTCAGATTCTCGACGAAATGGTGGCCTGCAATATCGTTTTGCAGCTTGGCCAGAGATATGTGATTTCTGACGAGAGTTTTACTGCGTGGCAGTTGCAGAAGTCGGAAGCCTCATTTAATGAGGATTGTTGAACTTTGGCACGGGAGTTTGATTCATGGCCTTCGAATTGATCATCATGGCTGCGATACTTGGTGCGGAACCTGTTGATATCCCATCGAATGTTGCAAAGTGGCGTGATCAGTGTGTGGCAGACCACGAAGCGAATGTTAAGAAAGGCGAGAACGCATTGAAGACAATGCGAGAGTCTCAGAAGAAGGCGAAAATCGCTTCCGAGAAGAAAGAACTGCTAAGGCGGATTAAGGAAGTTGAAGCTCAGTTGAAGGAAGTCAAAGATATTGGCCCAAGCTATACGCTTGCCGCCATGCCAGATCAACCGAAAGTCGGGAATCTCGGGCTTGTGAAAATGGTCGTCGTTGTCGACGTTCTTGACGCTTCATCTGCGATCGTAAAACGACAGGAGAATTTGGCCTTCGTCGGCCCTGAAAGAAGAGGAACGGCAGTGGAGTTTTTCTCTGTCAAGATCACTGGCGTGGATACGACGACTTGGCCGAAGGACCGTGCCATTGAGATTAATGACTATTTCGAGGCAACACATGTCGACAAGACGACGCAATTGATCGTCCTCAAACCTTTCGATATCAAAAAGTGGAAAGCAACATTTGAGGCGAAGTGACTGAAGCCGGCAGGGTGGCCGGGGCTGGAGCGGCTTCGCGAAGCCCCGGTTCGGTGTCAGTGCAAATCAACGAGTTTGATACTCACATCGACGACGAACAACCAACACCACCCGTTTCCAACGTCCAGCGACCGGTCCAGCCCCGGCCACACAAATCCGTGGAGTTACTTCGATGTCGCAGTTGCTTGATCAAGCGGTGAAGGAAGCGCGCAAACTGTCGGATGCAGAGCAAGACGCCATCGCGGCTCTCATCTTGGAGGAGATGGAGGACGACCGGCGGTGGGCGGAGTCGCTGGCTCGCTCGCCCGGCAAATTGGCGGCCCTCGTGGCCAAAGCCGAGGAACAGGTGCAGGCTGGCCACTGCAGCACCGCGGGGATTGACGAACTGTCTACTCATTCCCGCCGAAGCTGCGTCGACAGCGTGTAGCTCAGGTCGTCCCACTGAAATTGGAGTTCGCCGAACAGTGCGACGTGTTTGCCGACGGGGGCGGGGACTTCGCCCAGGTAGCGGTTGTCAGTCGCCTTCAGCGGTTGCGACTTCCATTCGGATTCGCGGAAGTCCTTCGTGGCGGATTCGGCCGTCCAGAGTTTGACCGCTGCCGGAACGACGTTCGACTGGATGGTCAGCCGGTAGCGGCCGGCGTCGGTGTCGTGTTTCCAGTCGATTGCGGGGAAGGGCTTGTCCGTGGCGACGTGCTGGACGAACGCGCCGAGTGTGGCGAGCGCCCCGTCCCGGCCCCCCTTCAGATTGTGACCGGCGTTGGGGACGTAGCGGATGTGCTTGAAGCCGACGAGGTCGTCCCAGTAGTTGTTCAGTGCGTCGACCGTCCAGTACCGGTCATTGGTGCCGTTGATGATCAGCTTCGGCAGCTTCAGTTGCTGGCGGTAGGTGTAGGGATCGACCCAGCGCCACAGCGAATCGATCGCCGCGTCGTCCTCCTTGAGCCGCTTGATCAACCCCTTGCGTTCGTAGTCGTCGATCTGCTCGCTGTACTTGCCCCAAGTCTCAATCTGGTAGTCCATCTGCTTGGGCATGTTCAGCGTGTCGATGACGATCGGGGCGATCCCCCGGACGCGCGGGTCGACGGCACCGGTCAGCCAGGTGGTCCATCCCCGCTTGGACGCACCCGAGACAACGAACCCCTTCACCGGCGTCTTCCATTCCTGCTTCGCCAGTTGTTCGAGGCAATCCATCGCCCGCACGGCGCTCTTCACCATCGGAAACAACAGCGGCCAGCGGTTGTCTCCGGTGGCCAGGTGAAACAGGAACGTGTCGGTGATCAGATCGTCCTCGAAACGGCCACCCAACAGCGGCTGGTTTGGGACGTTGAACAGCAGGGCGACGCGGGTTCCCGACAGCATCGCCAGCGAGGCGCCGAGCAACCGGTCGTCGGCCTTGGGCTTGTTCTTGTTGCTGCCGCCGGTGATGAACAGCAGGACGTGATCCGGATGCTTCAGCTTCGCGGGTTGGAAGACGATCAGGTCGTGCTTCCACGTGATGTCCTGCCAGGTCTGCGAGGTGAGTTCGACATCGTAGGTCCGCGCGCCGGCCGCCTCGAACTGGTCGACCAGCTTCCAGCCAAAGCTGTCATCGGCCTTGGTGACGAAGTCGCGGAGAGCGGTTGGAATCTCACCGGCCGCGGGCTGCGCGTGCGCCGATCCGGCGACGAGAAGGATCAGGCCCGCGATCAACGTCGAAGAGAATTTCATGACTGGACTTTCCAAACAGGTGGGGGAGACGTTCGGTCGGAGATGTTCCGGATTTTTCGATCGCCGATCAATGGTGTCGTGACCGACAAATCTACCGTAGTCCCGTCGCTCCGCCGACGGGACGTGGGCAAGCTTGGGGTCGGGCGTTCAAATTTCAAAATTGGCCGAGCGAGAGGTCAGGCCACCAAACTTCGAATGGCGGCCAATTTTGAAATTTGAACACCCGACCCCAGTTCAACACAACATGGACGCGCGGGGCG
>JAYTIB010000706.1:0-3519 GCA_043732205.1 Schlesneria sp.
GTCTTGGTCGCAGATTTGGGCATCGTGAAACTCCTCCGGTCCCGATTGTATTGCACGTCGCAACACGTGCAAGCTCACCTCGTTGTCACGCCATCATCACAACCATGTCGGGTCGCGGGTGAATACGACACCACGCAGTCGGTTGCGTCCGTCCTGCTGGCCGGATTCTCACTCTCGGTTCAAGCCGCTTTTCAGGCTGGCGAAGCAGAAGGTGAATGATGCCCAAGCTCGGTCAGTGAGCCATCCCACGTGGGCGATTCCGGCGACAGGTCCGACTCGATGGCGACGTGCCACGGCTGCGGAGTCGTCGGAGAAGCCATGCAAACCACGAGCAACCACGCCACCGGCACTGCTCGTCCCAAAGCCGACGAGCAGTGGCACGTCTTCCCTGATTTCGAACGGGACGCAGGGCCACCCCGCCCGCATTTCATCGTCGGTCGGGAGTGCGAAATAAACGGACAGTTGTTTACAGCTTGAAATCTCATGCTGGAATCGTAAAATCGCACCTGCTCATTTGTTCACGTTCGACCGACGATTCCAGGGCCACGGTCACAAGACCTTATTTGAGGGGGATCATGATGGCGACATGGCGGGTCACAATGGTGCTTTTCCTGTGTTCGGCGGCTGGCATCCAGTCTTGGGCTGGCGAAAAGGATCGCTTTAGGGTCAAGCCTCCCGCAGATACCTCGAACAAGAAAGCTCTGACTCCGGAGGAAAAAGGTCGATACCAAGACGTAATTCCCGTAGGAGCTATTTTTTCGGATGACAAGGGCGAGGAGATTCTTGGAGGTCTTTTCGACGTTCAGGACGATGGAGTGATTGCGGCTTTCGAAGTCTTCGAACGGAAGCTTTTCAAGTTTCCGCCATCGAACTTTCAAACCATCGTGGCTACTAATGCAAAGTATACGTTCGATGAAACAAAGAAGATGCTAGTAAAGGAAGATCATTCATTTGAAGATTCGATCGCTTTAATTGTTTTGGGCGATGCGATTTCTTATTCCTATGAAGCATCGCAGTTTTTGATCAAGAATGAACGAGTACAATGGTTTAATCCGAATCACGGAACGATGGCTTGGAGAAAATTCGGGAAAGTCGAACGGGGACCATTCGGTCCACGCGTCGCTCATGGACAAGCATTGGTAAGAATTCCTTGGGGAGTATACGAAGATCAGCCGCATAAGATTCTCACAAAGACGGTCAGGTATACGTTTGACAATGAAAAGAATATTTATACTTCAGAGAAAATGGACGGAGAGGATTTGGAGAGTATCAATCTTGCTCTTTTGCGTTATAACGACCCGAAAAATTATGCTGTGGTAAAGGCGGAACGGGATGAACGGAAGAAAAAGGAAAGAGATGCGAGGACGGCAGCGATTATCGAGGGAGTAATTCGGCTAGGGGAACAGTACGCAAAGGACCACCCCGAGCCTGAGACTAAGAACATTGAGGTGACGGTCGTATGCAAGACTTGCAGTGGGAAGGGTAGGGACATATTCAGCTTTAAGTGTTCCGACTGCAATGGCACGGGGATGCGGAAAAAGACAGTAAAGGTTCTAAAATAACGAGACTTATTGCATTTCAGCTCTGGCGCTCGGTCCACTCCGCCATGAGGTCAAAGTCGGGGTGTTTCGTGATCAGCTTCACTGCGGACAGAGACTCGATGCAACGTTACAGGCCGAACACATTGGCCGCCTGTTGGCAGGGTCGTGACGGATGGCAAGGAACCGTCGCTTGATTCGATGGTCTCCGACGGGTGGATGCCACTACTTGCAGTTGCAGCAGATTCCTTCGGCCGGGTGGCCGGGTCTGGAGCGCGTTTCGCGAAGACCCGGTGCTTCCCGTAATTCGTCCTACGTGGGCGATTCCGGCGACGGATCGGGGTCGGCGATGCCCAGGACTTCCATGCGGCGGTAGAGCCTCGGGCGGGTGATTCCCAGCAGTTCGGCGGCGCGGGCTTTGTTGTCGCGCGATTCGGCCAGTGCCCGTTCGATCTGTTCGCGTTCCACCTGTTCGAGCAATCGATCCAGCGGGACGATCGGCGGTCGTTGAGCCGGTTCCATCGTCTGGGCGGTGACTCCCGTGCGGAAGCGGAACGGCAGGTGTTCGGGCTTCACCAGCGGGTCCGGGCAGGCGGCGCGGGCTTCGACGATCACCTGTCGCAGTTCGGTGACGTTGCCCGGCCAGTTGTAGCGGCGGAACTGCCGCCAGACGTCGTCGGACAGGCCGCCCAGTTGCGTCGGGGCGTCGCGGTTCAGGTCTTCGATGAAGTGTTGAGCCAGCGGTTCGAGATCTTCCGGACGCTCGCGCAGCGGTGGGATTTCGACCACCAGCGACGTCAGCGCGAAATACAATTCGCGCGAGAACAGTTCGGCCTCGACCAGCGGCTGGAGTGGCCGGGAACTTCCCGCCAGAATTCGCAGCGGGTTCGGTCCCGGATCGGGTTTCAACCATTCAACCAGGGCGCGTTGAAAGTCGGCGGGGGCCGCGTCGATGTGCTCGAAATAAACGGCTCCGGTGCGCAGCGTGTCCGCGTGCTGGTCGTCGCGAATCCGCGACAGAGTCTGTTCCAGATCGAGGCTCGACGACCGGCAATCCAGCGGGACAAACGCCTTCTTCCCCTGCGGACTCTGGTAATGCAGCACGCGGGCCAGATGCTGCTTTCCTGTACCGGTCTCGCCCACAAACAGCACCGGCGACACCGACGACTGCGCCAGCCTGACCTGTTCGAAGGCGCGGCGCATCGACAGGCTGCGTCCGATCAGAGGCCCGTCGCCATAACGACGCCGCACGGTTTGCCGCAACACGGCCAGTTCCGCATGCAGGCGCTGAGCCGCAGGGACCGGCGCGGAACCGGGGGTTTCGGGCACCTCGGCGATGATCCCCAGCATCGCCTTCACATCCTGATCCTCATCCGCCAATGGGAAGTAGTACACGATGCGGGGCAGCGGCGCGTCGGCACGGCGCGGCAGATGGATCGGCGACGCTGCCAACTTTCCGGTCCAGGCTTCGGGCGGTGGTGCCAGCGCCGCCAACAGCGCCGCCGCCGAGTGGGAATCGGCCTCCGAAACGTAGTCGCACTTCTGACCCAGCAGGTCGGGTGCGGACCAGCCGGTCAACCGCTCGCAGCCGCGATTGAAGAACACCAGCCGCCGCTGGGCGTTCAGCACAAACAACGCCTGGTCAGTGTCCTTCAACCAGACTTCCAGGCGGCGAGTGGTGCGGGCGCGTTTGGGCATGGGAGGAATTAGTGGGTAGTGGATAGTGGATCGTGGGTAGGGAAGACATCAGTGCGCATCGCGGTCCCAATTCTGTGAGGTCTGCATTCTGACCACTGGCCACTGGCCACTTCTTCACCGGCTGACCCGGCCGCTGCCGCCGCCTCGCATCAGGGCTTCGATTTCGGCGCGTGTTGAGTCGTTGAAATCGCCGCGGATGCTGTGCTTCAGGCAACTGGCTGCGACAGCGTAGGCCAGCGCGGTGGGAGACTCGGACAGCCCCGGAGTTTGCAGCGCGAAGACC
>JAYTIB010000707.1:0-3510 GCA_043732205.1 Schlesneria sp.
GGGTTTCAACCCACGCAAGATGTCGTACCGCGTCGGCTAAAGCCAACGCGACATCTTGTGCTGGACCGCCATTGAACTTGAAAGATTCACACGCTCTCATCGCTCCGAGCGTGTGATCATTTCGCCACCGACCTTGCGTCGGTGGTTCAACGGATTCTGCGCTACTCGTATTTTCGGAGAGTTTCGAGTAGCGCAGAAGCCACTAAACCCCCGGGACATGCTGGCTTGGGGTCGGGTGTTCGGTTTTTCGAAATTGGCAGGAGGTCAATCTCAATTGCAATCCAAGTCCCCTTCCCGCCAATTCCGAAAAACCGAACACCCGACCCCTTGTTTTGAAATTTGAACGCCCGACCCCAGTTTCTCATGATGGCTACGTAACGAAGCAATCAGCTCATCACGCGGAGCGTTGATGGCTACGCAATGAAAAGAAAGAAACCGATGCCAACAACCAACAAATCTCTCCGCGTGCTGATCGTCGACGACAACCGCGACGGTGCGGACGCGCTGGGTTTGCTCGTCGAAGCACTCGGCAACCAGGTGCATGTGACCTACGGCGGGTCGCAGGCGCTCGACGTGGCGACCGCCTTTCGGCCCGATCTGATGCTCGTCGATCTGCTCATGCCCGACATGAATGGTTGCGATCTCGCGAAGCGATTGCGCCAGAACGTGGCCTTCGCGCACACGAAACTCGTGGCCGTCACCGGCCAGAAGAGCAACGAAGACAAGGCCCTGGCCATGAAGGCCGGGTTCGATGCGTTCCTCGTCAAACCCGCCGCGTTGGACGAGATCAGGGCGGTCCTGGACAGCGCCGTTCCCGCCGTCACCAAAGCGGGCCAGGTGCCAAAACGGGCCAAGCCGCGCGCGAACCCCGGAGCCGAGCAACGCCTGCCGATGGATGAGGCGCGACGCATCCGGAATGAACGTCCCTCCAAAGCCCTGACCCAGGCCGAAAGCGAAGCCGCCATCTGTGATGGGACCATCCGCTTTCAGGAGGAGTATCTGGGATGGAGGTCCGAGCAGATCCTCGCCCATTTCATCAAAGACCTGCTGGTGATCCGCATTCGCGGTGCGCTGACTCTCGCCGAACGACAACTCGGCAAATCGTCGTCACCGGACAAGGGCCGGGATCTCATCAAACAGGCGCGGAAGCAACTGCTGGAGTTGGCCCGCCCGATGTTGGAATCGCTGGTCCACGAAGCCACCGGCGTGAAGGCCTTGAGCATGCACCATGACATCAGCACCGTGACCGGCGAAGAAGTTGTCGTTTTTACCCTGACCGGAATTCCCCGCTTCGAGTAGCCGCATCACAGGGGCTATCCGAGAAGGGGTCGGGCGTTCAAATTTCAAAATTGGCCGAGCGAAGGGTAAGGCCAACAAACATCGATTGACGGCCAATTTTGAAATTTGAACGCCCGACCCCAAGATCACATTTCTTTTCGAGACCAAGATATCGTGGCCAGAATTCACCCGGTTCCGCTGTGGCAACGCGCTGTGATCCTGCTGTCGGGGACGGTCGTGGGGCTGGTGATCGTGCTCGGCCTGCACTGGGGGCGGCCGGTGCTGATCCCGATTGCGCTCGCCGTGCTGCTGACGTTTTTGCTGAACCCCATCGTCCGGAGTTTGCAGCGGCGGGGTCTCGGGCGAGTCCTCTCGGTGATGGTCGCGGTCTCGACGGTGGGCATCGTCCTGATCGGCCTGGGTGGGATGGTGACACGGCAGGTGGCGGGCCTGTTGGCAGAGTTGCCGCAGAACACGGCCAACATCAAGGCGAAGGTCGCGACGCTCCGCCAGTTGAGTTCCGGACCACTGGTCGAACAGTTCGAGCAGATGATTGACGAGATCAGCCAGGAGTTTCAACGGCCCGCCCACGAGACGCCCGCGGTCCTGAAAGACGGTTCGATTCTTCTGCGTGTCCCCGTGGAGCCGCCGTCGACAACTCCCGCGGAAGCCGTGCGCGTTCGGCGTCCGTCCACTCCCTGGCTGAGTCTCACCGGGTATCTCGGTTCCGCGTTTGAGGTGCTCGCCACGCTGGCCTTCGCGCTGGTGCTGCTCGTGTTCTTTTTGCTCGGGCGCGAAGACATGCGCGACCGTGTCGTGTTGCTGGCCGGCAAGGCGCGGTTGGCCCTCACGAGCAAGGCGCTGGAGGATGTCACCGAGCGGATCAGCCGGTACATCGTGATGGTCGCGATGCTCAACGGCGGATTCGGGATCCTGCTGACGGCCGGGTTGCTGGTGCTGCAGGTGCCGTATGCCCTGCTGTGGGGCTTCCTCGCGGCCGGGTTGCGGTTCATCCCTTATATCGGTCCGTGGGTCGGTGCGGTGTTCCCGATTGTCATGTGCCTCGCGGTCTCCGAGGGTTGGTGGCAGCCGCTGGCGGTGTTCGGTTACGTCCTGGCGATGGAGTTGATCAGCAACAACGCCGTCGAGCCGTTGGTGCTCGGACGCAGCACGGGTGTTTCGCCCACGGCGATGCTGATCTCGGCGGCGTTCTGGCTGTTTCTGTGGGGACCGATCGGCTTGGTCTTGTCGGCTCCGTTCGCGGTCTGCCTGGTGGTCCTCGGCAAGAACATCCCGCAGCTTGGGTTCCTGAATCTCCTGCTGGGCGACGTCCCGGCACTGCGGGCCCACGTGGGGATGTACCAACGATTGATGTTGGGGGAAGAGCACGAAGCGGCGCGGCTTGTCGTGCAGCGCATGAAGGCCGCTCCCCCCGAACAGGTCTACGATGAGCTGCTGGTCCCCGCGCTGATCTACGCCAAACGCGATGTTCAACGGGAGCACTTGACTGACGAAGACCAGCAATTGGTCCTGGCGGGAATGCGACAAACGCTGCGGGTGACCGGTGAGTTTCTTCAAACCGCATCGGCATCCGGGAAGGAACCGCGGGATCTTGCGCCGGATGACGGGCGCGCGATCTCCCCTGCGGCGATCAAGCCCGCCCGGATTCTCGGCTGTCCCGCCAAGGACGACACCGATTGCGAGGGACTGGAGATGCTGCGGCAGCTCCTCGACCCGGCCCATTGGGACTTGGAAGTGACGGCATTGGAGACGCTGACATCTGAACTGGTGGCCCGCATTGCCGACGATCCGCCCGCCATCGTCTGTATCGCGTCACTCCCGCCGGGTGGACTGTCCCACGCCCGTTACCTGTGCAAGCGGCTGCGGGATGCCTCACCCGACATCGAGATCCTCGTGGGACGCTGGGGTTCGCAGCGGAACAGCAAGCTCGACCGGGAACGGCTCGAACAGGCCGGTGCCAGTTTTGTCACGACGACTTTGTTGGAAACGCGCCAGTTGTTGGAGTCGCGGTTTCTGTTGCTGGAGTGCGTGCCCAATGGCACTGACTGTAGAAAGTAGTAGGCACATTCAAAGTAGTCGGCACATTCCATGTGCCGTTCACTGCAACTTGCGGACGGCACATGGAATGTGCCTGCTACTTTGCGGGTAAGGATCGGAGCAGAATTAATAGTCGTGGTTCGCTCCGCGAACCAACGTTGGTTCGCGGAGCGA
>JAYTIB010000708.1:0-3507 GCA_043732205.1 Schlesneria sp.
TCGGTTTCCCGTGTTTGCGGAGTGGTGCGGTGAGTTCGGCTCAACGGTAGACAAGGCGGGCTCTGTGCAACAACTGGGATCCGAGGAAACGGAAACGTCCGAAGGCAGTCGGCAATCGCAGGTCGAACGCCTGACGCACGCCATTATGCACTCGGCCGAACTGCTGCCATCTCAGGGACCGATCACCGCGTTCGTGTTTCTGAATCCGCTGCAGGGGCTCGAGCATCTTCCTTTCGATGAAGCCGTGCAGGAAGGGGCGAGACTGTTTTCGTGCAATCCGTATTTGACCGAGCAACAGTATCGCGAGCTGATGAGCAGCGATCGGATTCGATCGGACGACTTGTGGACCGTGCTGCACCACGATCTGGGCGATCGGGCCGACGAATTGGTCTGCCCGCTGGTGACGCGATTCGACTTGCGGGTGTCGATGCTGCAGTTTCCGATCCGATTGGGTTCGGCCGAAGAACTGCGGTGGTTCGTCGCCGAGACCGATGCACTCACGCGGGTCCGCCACGACGCGCCGCCGCCGATTCGCAGCCGTTTGATTGAAGAGACAAAACGCTGGGTGATGCGCGATCTGCGCGACGGGGGTGAGGATTCCCACCGCGAGCAGGGACCACACAGCACTTTCGACCAGCATCTGCACGATGATCTGATTCGTCAATTTGGCGAGTCCTCCATCGAACGGTGGAGTGAGTCGAAATGGGAATCGCTGTCGCTGCGGATCTTGTGGCGCGTGTGTCGCGACGGCGTTGAACACATTGAGAAACCGGTCCAGCGCGCGACACAACCGCTGCGGCATCGGGACGCTGTCTTGGGGGCCACGGGCGAGGACAGTGATGTTCCGGTCCACGAGATTCTGATTCGTTTTTGCGCGGCGTTCACGGACCAGGGTTTCGCCGGTTGGTCGCTGCCGCACCGGGATCACGGGTTCTTTCGTGCGTTTTGCGAACTCTACCAAACCCGCGGGGGCGGTCTCGATCACCGGCTGAACGATCTGCCGCGCGAACTGATGCGCGTGCAAGCCGCCGGTCTCGGCCCGGTGGAGTCCGTCCGCGAATCACTCGAACTGCTCGGCGTCCCCGAGGACGAGTGGGACGACTACATCACGGCCAGTCTGCTGGCTCTGCGCGGCTGGGCCGGCATGATCTGGCAGATGGAGGTTCGCGCGGACCGGGTGGCCCTTCCCGCGCCGCCGGGAACCCTGGCGGAGTATCTGGCCGTCCGCTTGATCCTGGAGCGCGTCTCCCTCAGTCATGTCGCCGCCGAGAAGGCCGGGTTTCGCGGACCACTCTCTGAGCTGAAACGCGGACTTCGGCCAGTCGATGCCCGCCGCGAGGAGGCCAGTGTGGACGCGAGGGCCTTTCAGATTTTTCAACTGGCCCAGGTTCTCGGCTGGAGTCCGCTCGCGCTGCACCACATGAAGTGGCAGGAATGGACGGCTCTGGTCAGTGAGATCGAATCCTTCACGAACATCGAGCGCCGCCGCCTCTTTCATCATGCGTTTGAACGACGGTTCCGTCGGCAGGCGCTCAACGCCATTGCGATTCATTCGCGCACCGAGCCAAAGCGAGTCGCTTCGCCAAGATTTCAGAGTGTTTACTGCATTGATGCGCGAGAGGAATCCTTCCGCCGCCACCTTGAGGAAGTTGCCCCCGATGCCGAGACATTCGGGGCGGCCGGATTCTATGGTGTGGCGATGTACTTTCGCGGTGTGGCCGATGCCCATTATTCGGCGCTCTGTCCGATTGTCCTTCGGCCGCAGTTCTGGGTGACCGAGGAGGTCATTTACTCGCTCGAAGTAGAGCACCAGCGACGCGCCCGAACCCGCCGCGCCCTGGGATCGGCGTTCCACTCGGTCACTGTCGGCAGCCGGGGCTTCGCCAGCGGAGCCGTGCTGACAGCGAGCCTGGGGGTTCTTGCCACAGTGCCACTGGTGGCGCGTGTGCTGTTCCCGCGGCTGGCTGCAAACGTTCGGAAGAGTGCCGGAAAGCTCGTGGAAGCACCGCGCACCACCCGGTTGCGGCTTGAGCGAACGGAAGCGACCCCCGGTCCCGAAGGAAATCACATCGGGCTCACCGTTAACGAAATGGCGGTCATCGGCGAGCGGATGCTCCGCGACATCGGTCTGACGACGGGCTTCGCCAGACTGGTGATTTTCTTCGGACACGGTTCGTTCTGCCTGAACAACCCGCACAAGTCGGCCTACGACTGCGGGGCCTGCTCCGGAAGTGCGGGTGGACCGAACGCCCGCGCGCTGGCGGCAATCCTGAATGACCCGCGGGTCCGGACGATCATCGCCGGCCGCGGCCTCACCATTCCCGCCGACACCGTGTTCCTCGGCGGTCTGCACAACACGTGCGCCGACTCGCTGATTTTTTACGATCTGGATCTGCTGCCCAAGTCGCACCTGCCCGACTTCGAAGCGGCACGTGTGACTTTGGAAAAGACCTGTGAGCGCAATGCGCACGAGCGGTGCCGACGCTTTGACTCGGCCCCGCTCAATCTGTCATTCGCCGACGCGCGGCGGCACGTCGAGGGGCGGTCTGAGGATCTGGCCCAGACGCGGCCCGAGTTCGGCAACGCGACGAATGCCATCTGCTTCGTGGGACGAAGAGCGCGCACCCGCGGACTGTTCCTCGATCGCCGCTGCTTCATGCACTCCTACGATCCGCCGTCGGACGACGCCGAAATGACGATCCTCGGCCGCATCCTCGGTGCGGTTGTTCCGGTCTGCGAAGGGATCAACCTACAGTACTTCTTTTCGTACATCGACCCGCCGGGCTGGGCGTGCGGAACGAAGCTCTCCCACAATGTCACGTCGTTGCTGGGCGTGATGGACGGGGCCGCCAGCGACCTTCGTCCCGGACTCCCGTGGCAGGGTGTCGAAATTCACGAGCCTATCCGATTGCTGTTTGTCATCGAGACAACGCCCGAAGGCATTCTGAAAGTCATGGCCAGGAACGAACTGGTCAACCGGATCATCAGCAACGGATGGGTCCAGTTGGCGCTGCTCAATCCCCAGACGTCGGAAATCTGCGTCTACCGGGACGGGCATTTCGACCCGTATCAACCGGGAATCGATATGCTGCCGAAGGCCGCGTCGTCGCTCGACTGGTACCGGGGTTGGCGCCGCCACATGGACTTTGCCGAGATTGCTCGCTGATCGCCGGCGATGATTCCAGAGAGGATGACAAAGACAAGACATGTTCGATTCGCACACGGCATTCAGCATTCTGGGGATGATCGTCGTCGGGGCTCCCGTCGTTCTGTTCTGCGTACTCGGCCTGTGGTCGCTGTGCAGCAACCGGCCGATGAGTGAACGGAGAATCGTCCACTGTGTCCAGGCCGCCATTGCGGCCGGACTGCTGGCATCGGTCTCGATTCTCGCCCTGATGCTGATCCTCGGCGACCGGCACGTGCCGATCGATCTGGGGGAGTGGGTCGCGATCAAACAGTTCCACTTCGTCTTCAAGTTCGAGTTCGACCGGCTGTCGGTTCCGTTCG
>JAYTIB010000709.1:0-3499 GCA_043732205.1 Schlesneria sp.
AACATGGCATCAGCAGGAATTGGCAGTGCGCGCAATGTAACGCCTGTTCCGACACAGACTGACGTTGATCCGCCGCGCGGTGGTTCGGACCCATCCACAATAATCGTGTCCACGCCCACGACGGTGAAGTTCAGCACCACGGTTGCCGGAGCCGTGGCGAAAACGGTCGTGCCGTCAAACCATGTGGCGGTGACGGTCAGGTTCACGGTCCAATAGCCCGGCCTCGGAAACGTCGCCGTCAACGTCGGGGACTTGTCTGTGGACTTGTCGATGAGCGGCGTGTAGGGATCATTCTCGGTTGGCAGCCGGTCGGAATATTTGGCCCGGTACTTCACTGTCGCGGACCAGTTCCATTTCAGCGTCAGCACCAACGCTTCCACATTTGGCGGAGATTTCTTAACGCGGGCATCCAGCTTCGAAGTCACCTTGTCGCCGATCGCGACCACGCCACTCTTCGGGTCAGCGTTCGCGTCGATTTCCGCGACTGGCGCGGCCGATGCCGATGCGCCGGACCCCAGCCAGAATAGCCCGAGGCAAAACAGTGTTCTCATCGGCATCGAGACGCTCTTGCGTCCCGTGAGCCTGCGATCCTTATTGCCAACCGTTGGCATTCCCGTGGCTCCTTTCACTGTGCGTTCGGACAGATATGTTTGATCAAGAGGGATCATGAGTTTGAGCGCCTCGAACAGTTAGGGTGTCTCGCTGAGATGCGGATTGAATTTCATGTGCGCCGCCCAGCCCCGGCGGCTGGCGTCGTCGAATGCGGCGCGATCGGCCGGCGTCCAGTAAGGCACGAACCAGCGCAAGTGGCCGCGCACGGCTTCCGGTGCTTGGGTCGCTTGGGCGGTGCGGAGCACCTGCAACAGATGGATGTGCCGCCGTGTGACCGCGCCCCGTTTTGGCAGCGACTGTTCCAGGATCGAGGCCACCGTCAGGGCCGCGCGGAGTTCGGAGGAAGACGTGGACTCCGCCAAGTCCGCAGGGATGACGGGCGGCCCATAGTGCTCACAAGCCATTCCCGGTATCCACAGTTTTTCGTGGGGCAACTCGGGACCGGTGAGTTTGTCGAGTAGCACCGCTGAGACCATCGTGTTAAAGCTGTCATTGCGGGCGATCTTCAACCAGTACCTGTTCGGGCCAGTCACGGCGAACTGCTTGTAGACGCCGCCCCAACAGTCCTGCGCGCGTGTCCGCGCGAGCACCTCGCGGCGCTGGGCGATCCGCAAATCCTCGACGTACGGGCGCAACTCGACGAGATAGTCCCGGCAGCGATTGGCTCCGTCGTGGCCGTTAACGTTCATGAAGTAGAGACTGGCGCGGTGTAGTCCGGCGGGGACCGTGATCGCGATCCAGATGTCTGGCCCTTCGTGCGTCCACGGATACGCTTCGCCGTGGTCGTCCCATTCCGCCTCGCGGCGATAGCCGAACGAGGGGTTGTAAGGAGCCCGGTGATCGTTGGTCTTGACCCAATGCAACCAATGCCGCAGCCCCTCGTCCTTCGTGCCGTGCAGCCCGACACGCCCGCTCGCTTCGTAACCCGACGCCCAGCATTGATAGGTATTGAACGGTGATTCGTGGGCGCAAAGGATCGTGTAGAGTCGTCCGTAACGGCCCATCCAATCACCTTGAGTGGCCCAATCCTCGCCGAGGAATTCGCCCCACTGTGCGGGCAACGGTTCCGTCAAGGCCGCGAGTCGTGCCCGCATCTGTTGCAGTTCGTCGGCGGTGGGTGGAGCGGCGGGTGTGGGATGGGGTGAGGGACGAACCGGCGCGTTCTCCATCGCTGGCCCCACCGCACTCGGTCCTTGGCCACCGCTGTTCTTCGCGGGCTTGTGGGGTACGAGTTTCTGCGGCACCAATTGCAAACCTTGCCCGTAGCCGCTGCACCACGTTTCACCGTTCGGCAGCGAGCAGATCGCCCCGATGTAGTCGCTCAGCCACTCCTTCGACGGCGGAACGGCGAGCGAAGTTTTCGCCTGCGGATCGGCCACCACCAAACCCTTCTGGCGGAAGCCGACCCACACGCGGCCCGCCGCGTCCTCCGACAGGCACGAAATGAAGTCTTCGGGCAGCAGTTGTTCCATGACCTGTTGAGTCGCGGGCTTCCACGTCTTGGGCGGCAGTTCGGCACGGCCTTTGACTTTGTCCGCATAGTCGCGGCCTCGGATGTACTCCCACGATTGACCCTGATCCTTGCTCTTGGCCAGTCCGAGCGACGTGGCCACGTAGATCGTGCCGTCTTGCGCGACGAGGACGTCGTTGATGAGATTCGATGGCAGTCCCTTGCCTGTGGGCCGACGATACGCATCGTCGCTGCCGACTGCCGACACGAGTTGCCACTTCGCGTAGTTGTCGTCCGGTTTCGCGATGGCCACCCCGTCGCATTGCGTGCCGACGTAGAGCGTCCCATCGGGGGCGAAGGCCAGCGCGTTGGCTTGATCGCTTGGCAGACCGTCGGCGCGGGTGAAGTAGGTCCAGCGTCCGGTCTGCTCCGAGTCTTGGCTCGCCCCCGCGCCGTGGAGCCGTCCCGTCGGCGGAGCGACGGGACTACGGTTGGTCTTCTCGGAATAGCGGCTCAACCCCGCGCTCGTCGCCATCCAGACATCGCCATCGGTGGGACAGCAGGCGATGTCGAAGATTCGTTCGCCGAGCGGGCCGTCGAGGACGTCGTAGGTCTTCCACGTTGCGCCGTTGAAGACCGCGACGCCGTGATTGAGTTGTCCGACCCAGATGCGTCCCAACCGGTCACAGCAGAGCGCATAGCCGTTGTCGTCGCCGAGCCCGTCCTGGGTCGTGAACTGCGTCCACTCGCCGTTCGGCGTCCCTCGCAGAACGCCTTTGTCTTCGGTCCCGACCCACACGTTGCCGTCGAGGTCGCGGGCCAGCGCGACGATGAAGTTTCCCGCGGCCGACGGCCCATCGACTCGCTTCCCAATTGCGACGGGTGTCTTCGGCGCGGATGTGACGCGCGGCTGGGAGTCGGCCAGCGGCGACGAGGCGGCGGGCGTGGTCGATGCCTCGGGGCGGTTGGGTTTCGCCTTGTCGGACGGCGTATGCGACTCCGAACGGGGCACCGGTGATCGGGAGGCCGAAGGGGATGGAACCAGTCGGGGGAGCAACCGTCGGCGCGGTGGAGACCGGCGCAGGTGAAGTCGGTGGCGGAGGTAACGGTGCCGAGTTGCAGCCGTTCAACGCCACGACTGTGGTGAACAACCCAACCCAAATTCGCCAGCGAAACGCCACGGCCATGATTCACGATCTCGATGAGTGAAGCACAATCAACGCGGCGCATGCTATCGCTCAGCGTTGTGTTGTCCAACACGCTTCAGCGGCGGAATGCTCGACGCCGGACTGGTGATATCGCGCAACAACGCCCGAACTTCATGTCTATTTCTCGCGGCCGTTCACTCAACCAGTTCTGGATTCTCTACCGCCGTGTTTCCCAAGGCGAGCAGACTCAGGTAATGCACCGAAACCTGATCCTGCGCGACCAGGGCCA